>NZ_PSWL01000001.1:0-204925 GCF_002932755.1 Rathayibacter sp. AY1B6 | reverse complement strand
GCTCATGGGGGACCGTTCTCGAGGGGGGGAGGACGGTGGGGGGAGCCGTCGGTCCTGACGCTAGGGGAGCGGAGCCCCGGATGACCCCGAACGGGTGACCCCAGAACGGGCCGGTTGTCGGCGGAGCGGGAGAGTCCCGGGTCCGCCGACCGGCGGCCCAGTGTCCGCTCACTCCACCCGTCGTCTCAGCGGCCGGCCACCGGCACGATCCGCAGCCGGCTCATCGCCCAGACCAGTGCCCCCGACGCGAGGAACGCGACCGCGATCCCGACGACGAACACCGACACCTGCCCGTACCCGGTCGCGGGATCCAGGAACGGATAGGGCACCCAGCCGTCCGTCGCTCCGCGGACCAGCACCACGACGAGCCAGACGATCGGGTAGACCACGACCAGCCAGAGCCGCCGCCACGGCAGAGGCGGGCGATCGGCGAGCAGCAGCCAGTCGAGCAGGCCGTAGATCGGGAACAGCACGTGCATGACGGTGTTGGCCCACGGCAGCGCCACTCCGCCCGCGACATCGGTGAGGAGGGTGTTGTAGACGAGGCCGACGACGATGATGTAGCCGGTGAAGGCTCCGCGCGCCAGGACGAGTCCGCCCGGAACCGGACGGCGCCGGAGGGCGAGCACGGCGGTGACGGCCAGCAGGACGGCGAGCACGATGTTGCTCTGGATCGTGAAGAAGCCGAAGAAGTTGAACGGGTTCAGCGGCGTGCGCGAGGCGGTGTCGACGGCCGTCGCGATCACGGCGACGAGGACCGCGGCGGCGACGAGGAGGCGCAGGAGCGCGACCGGCACGCGGGCCGAGTCCGCCCGGGGGGAGGGGGAGGGCGGCGTCATCGCTCGAGCGTAGCGCTGGAGCGCCTAGCCTGTCCCCGTGCTCACGATCGGCGTCGACCTCGCAGCGGAGCCGGTGCGGACCGCTCTCGCCGCCCTCGAGTTCTCCGGAGGGCGGGCCGTCGTCCGCTCGCTCGCCCTCGGCGCCGAGGACGCGACGATCGTCGAGGCGTCACGGGAGGCGGCGGTCATCGGGATCGACTGCGCGTTCGGCTGGCCGGTGGAGTTCGCGGCGTTCGTCTCGGCCCACACCCGGCGGGAGGTCTCGCCGCGCACGCTCGCGGGCCGCGACTGGCGGCGCCGCCTCGCCTACCGCGAGACGGACCGTGTCGCGAAGGAGGTCACCGGGCGCTGGCCGCTCAGCGTGTCGACCGATCGGCTCGGGATGACGGCCATGCGCTGCGCGGAGCTGCTGGACGCCTTCGCCGCGAGCGGGGAGGACGTCGACCGCTCCGGACGCGGACGGCTCGTCGAGGCGTATCCGGCGGCGGCGCTGCGGCTCTGGGGAGTCGACACCACGGGGTACAAGACGCGACCGGAGGCCGTGGCGCTCGCCGTGGAGTCGCTGCTCCGCGCGGCGCCGTGGCTCGACGTCCCCGCACCTGCGCTCGCACTGATGCGCCGCTCGGACGACGCGTTCGACGCCGTCGTCGCGGCTCTCAACGCTCGCGCCCACGCGCTGGGCGCGACTCTGCCGGTGCCCCCCGAACTGCAGGAGGCGGCGGAGGCCGAGGGGTGGATCGCGGTCCCGACCGGATCGCTCGCGGAGCTCGAGAGCTGATCGGAGCCGTCTCGACGGGCGCGCTCAGGCGGGGATCTTCGCCCCCAGCAGGCCGGCGGCGACCTCGGCGGCCCGCTCGGCCTCCTCGACGGTCGAGAAGGGCCCGGTGGGGACGAGGGAGGGCGCGGTGGTCAGTCGGGCGTCGATCTCGAGTCGGAACCGGGGCAGCTCCGCCCCGGGAACGACGACGATCCTGACTCCGTTCCGGCTCCATCGCGCGGGTTGGATAGAAGAAATCTGTGTCATGGTGCTCTCCGCTTTCGCGATCATCCGCACGGGTGGCTGACGCCTCGACCGTGCACGATTCACGCTACGTCCGGTGCCGGTCTCTCCGAACGGGCTTGACCTCTCAGGCTCGTCGGGCGTAGCGGGTCACTGCAGCCGGTCGAGGGTGTCGCTGATCCGCCGCAGGCACTCGATGAGGACCGACACCTGCGCGGCGTCCAGGTCGGCGAGCACCTCGCCCTCGGCGGCGACGAGGTTGCGCATCGCCTCGTCGACCCGCTTCGTGCCCCGCGGGGTGAGCGAGACGATCTTGCTGCGCGAGTCCGCGGCGTTCTGCTCGCGGACCACGAGCCCGCGGGCGCCGAGGCGGTCGACGCGGCTGGCCAGGTTGCCGCTGGACAGCGCGAGGTGCGTGGCGAGGGCCGAGGGCGTCATCCCGGCCTCCCCGCGCTGCCGCAGCAGCGAGAGGAGCTCGAACTCCCACGGGGCGAGATCGCTGACGGCGAAGGACTGCCGCCGCACTTCCTGCACGCGCGGACTGAGGCGGCGGAGGCGGGAGACGACGTCCAGAGGCGCGAAATCGAGGTCGGGCAGGGCCCCGGCCCACGCGTCGATCACCAGATCGACATCGTCGTCTTCGCGCATGCCCCGATTATCCCCGGACGGCGCGGGCGCCGACGACGGGTGGCCCGGGGAGGCGGCCGGGCCTAGCCTGTGCGGACGACGGGCGAGGCGGTCAGGCGCGGGCGGCGCGGACGTAGGCGACGATCGCGTTCGCGTGGCCGTGACCCAGGCCGTGCTCGGTCGTGAGCCAGGTGACGACCTGCATGTGCGGCTCGGAGCGCAGACGCTCGTCGGCGAGGTCGAGCCAGTCCTGGACGGGACGGCCGTAGGTCTTCTCGATGCTCGGGAAGTACGAGGCCGGTCCCTTCGGCTTCGCGCCGTCTGCGGGCGGTTCGGGAGCGAGCACGCGGTCGGTCATGCGGTCACGATAGCGAGCCGCGGTCAGGTCGTGTAGGCCGAGGGGTCGAACCGGCCGAGCTCCTCGCGGAAGGCGAAGGCGAAGTCGGGCCAGAGCAGCGTGAGTCGCCGGTTGTCGTCCAGGTACCAGCTCTCGCAGCCGCCGTTGGTCCAGACGGTGTCGGCGCTGAGGGCGTCGAGGCGTGCGACGGAGGCGGCCTCGGCCTCGGCGGTGACCTCGAGCCGGTCGGCGCCGGAGACCGCGAGGTGGTCGAGCGCGGCGAGCACGTAGTCGATCTGCGTCTCGATCATGTGCACCGCCGAGTTGTGGCCGAGGCTCGCGTTGGGGCCGTTGACGACGAAGAGGCTCGGGAACCCGTGGACCGCGGTCGACTCGTACGCCGCCATGCCGTCGGACCAGCGGTCGGCGAGGAGGACGCCGCCGCGGCCGCGGATGCGCCGGGCGAAGGGCGGCCGCGTGGAGTGGAAGCCGGTCGCGAAGACGAGCACGTCGACCCCGTGCGGGACGCCGTCGTTGCCGAGCGCGGCATCCGCCTCGACGCGCCGGAGCGGACCGGGGACGACGCGGACGTGCGGCTGGGCGAGGGCGGGGTAGTAGTCGTCCGAGAGGAGCACGCGCTTGCAGCCGATCTCGTAGTCCGGAGTCAGCACGGCGCGGAGCGCGGGATCGGGGATCTGCTCCTCGAGGTGGCCGAGCGCCTCAGCCCGCAGCCGGTCGATGGCCTCGGGAACGGCGACGCGGCCGGCGAAGCCGAGCTCGGCGCGCCAGAACAGCTCCTCGCGGAGCCTCGTGAGGGCCCCGGGCGCGCGGGAGAGGGCTCGGCGCTCCTCCGGCGGGTACGGGCGGTTCCGGCGGGGGACGACGTACGGCGCCGAGCGCTGGAAGAGCACCACCTCGGCGGCGCGCTCGGCGAGGTGCGGCACGATCTGCACGGCCGAGGCGCCCGAGCCGACGATGCCCACGCGCTTCCCGTCGAGGTCGACGTCGTCCCGCCAGCGGGCGGAGTGGAAGGCGGGGCCCGTGAACGCGTCCAGGCCCGGGACGGCCGGGAGGCGGGGCTCGGAGAGGCGCCCCGCGCAGACGAGGAGGACGCCGGCGGAGTAGTCGCCCCGGGAGGTGCGCACCCGCCAGCGGTGCGCCTCCTCGTCGAAGACCGCCTCGAGCACCTCGGTCCCCAGCCGGAGCCGGGGCGCGAGGCCCTCCTTCTCGACGACGCGCTCGAGGTAGGCCTGGATCTCGGCCCCGGGGGCGTAGAACGCCGACCAGTCGGCCTCGGGGGCGAAGGAGTAGGAGTAGAGGTGCGAGGGGATGTCGCAGGAGACGCCCGGGTAGACGTTGTCCCGCCAGGTGCCGCCGATCCGCTCGGCGCGCTCCAGCACGACGAACGAGGTGCCGCCGCGGCGCTCCAGGCGGACCGCGGCTCCGAGGCCGGCGAACCCGGCGCCGATCACGACGACGTCGACGTCCATCAGACCGTGGTACTCGCCACGACGCTGCCCGCCGGGTCGCGGTGCGGGTCGGCGAGGAAGTGCTCGAGGACGGCGAGGAGCTCGGCGGGGCGCTCGGCGAGCACGGCGTGACCGGAGTCGAGGACGGCGTAGCGGGCGTCGTCGATCGCGCCGAGCAGGGCCTCGGCACCCTCGACGCCGACGACGGCATCGGCGGAGCAGCCGACCACGAGGGCGGGCACGCGGCAGTCCGAGGCGGCCGCGGAGGCGTCTGCCCGAGCGGAGGCGGCGAGCATCCCGGCGGCGTCGGCGCTCCACGGGGCGGAGGCGGTGGCCGAGCGGACGGCGAGGAGCCGAGCGGCCTCCTCCTGCGCGTCGGGCGGCAGCATCGGCCAGAGGCGCGCCGTGCGGAGGAGGCGCTCCGTCGGGCGCAGCCATCCGGCCACGAGGGCGAGGGCGCTCACCCGCCGGTCGCCCGCGGCGAGGGCCACAGCGGCTCCGAGAGAGTGGCCGATCAGGACGGCCTCCTCGGCGCCGAGCGCGTCCAGGGAGGCGCGCACCGCGGCGGGGCCGTTCAGCCACGGGTCGCCGAGGTCGGCGAGCTCGAGCGCGGCGACGCGGTGGCGCCGCGCCAGCATCGGCATCAGCAGCCCGGTGTCGCTCCGCGCGCCCCGGCCGACGCCGGTCAGCAGCAGCACGGCGCGCGGGCTCTCGGCACCCGCGGTCAGCAGCCTCACGGCGGCGCCGTCCGACTCGATCCGCTCCTCACGGACCAGCTCCGCCTGACGCCGCAGGTACTCCGAGCGGGTCATGACGCCCGGCGGGTCCCGCGGACCGGGAGGCGCATCCGCTGCGGACCCGCCGCTGCGACGGGCTCCACCCGCAGCGCCCGCTCCGCTGCGACCACGCCGTAGGTCGTGGTGCGCTGGCGCCAGCCGCGGCCGATCTCGCCGCTCAGCCGGGCGACGGTCGCGATGTCGAGCGAGCGGTAGGCCTCTGCTCCCGCCTCGGGGCGGAGGGCGCCGTCGAGCAGCAGGCCGCCGAGGTCGTCCGCCCCGCCGCGGAGGAGGACCTGCGCCGCGTGCAGTCCCAGCTTGGTCCAGGCGGTCTGCACGTGGGCGATCCGGCCGTGGAGGACGAGGCGTGCGACGGCGTGCACGGCACGGGTCTCGCGGAGGGTCGGACCGCCCCGGCTCGCGCGCACCACGGCGGGAGGCGCCTCCGCCGGGACGAAGGGCATCGCGATGAACTCGGTGAAGCCGCCCGTCTCGTCCTGGATCGCCGCGAGCGTGCGCAGGTGCGCGAGCTGCTGCTCGGGGGTCTCGACGTGTCCGTAGACCATGGTCGAGGTGGAGCGGAGGCCGCTGCGGTGCGCGGCCGTGATCGCCTCCCGCCACTCGGCCACCGTCGGGTCCGTCCCCTCGCTCAGGACGGCGCGGACGTCGTCGTCGAGGATGCGGGCGGCGGTCCCCGGAACGGAGTCCACGCCGGCCTCGCGGAGGGCGTCGAGCATCGCGGGCAGGGTGCGGCCGGTGCGGCGGGCGACCTCGAGGATCTCGCCGGGCCGGTAGGCGTGCAGGTGCAGCGCGGGCTGCCGCTGCTTCAGCGTGCGGACGATCAGCAGCAGATCGTCGCCCGGGTGCTCCGGTCCGATCGCGCCCTGGAGGCAGAGCTCGGTGGCGCCGAGCGCGACCGCCTCGTCGGCGAGCTCCTCCAGCCGCTCGACGGTGAGCCCGCCCGCTCCCCAGAGGGACGTGTCGATGTTGCGGTTGACGACGACCGAGACCTCGTCGCCGGCGGCGTCGTGCCGCAGGTCGTCCGCCAGAGCGGAGAGGGCGTCGAGGTCGTCGCCGTCGGCTGCGAGCAGGGCGAGGTAGTCGGCGTCCTCGAGACCGGCGGGGTCCGCCTCAGCCCGGGCGAGCACGGCGCCGAGGGCGGGCGCGACCGGTCGGGGCAGGGCGTCGAGCGAGTCGCGGTAGGGCCGGGGGAGGACCGGTGCCGCCTCGTCGGCGAGCCAGGTCCCGCGGTCGGCGAGCGCCTCGACGTAGGGAGCGACGCGCGGATCGATCCAGGTGGCCGAGTCGCGGAGGTACTGCGGGTGCGCGGTCAGCCGCTCGTGCAGCCGGTAGCCGGCGGCCGCGGTGAGCCGCGCGAGGTCGTCGATGTTCGGCCAGGGGCGCTCCGGATTCACGTGATCGGCCGTGAGCGGGCTGACGCCGCCCCAGTCGTCGACCCCGGCGCGCAGCAGCAGCCCGAGCTCCTGCTCGTCGGTGAGGTTCGGCGGTGCCTGGATCGTCGCGTCGGCGCCGAGCACGAGGCGCGCGACCGCGACGTTGGCCACGTACTCCTGCAGCTCGAGATCGACCTCGTTCTGCATGGCCGTCCGCGGCTTCGCGCGGAAGTTCTGGACGATGCACTCCTGCACGTGGCCCCAGCGCTCGTGGGACTCGCGGATCGCGAAGAGGGCGTCCGCCCGCTCGGCGGCGTTCTCGCCGATGCCCAGCAGCACACCCGTGGTGAAGGGGATGCGGCTGCGGCCCGCGTCCTCGAGCACGCGCAGGCGCAGGGCCGGGTCCTTGTCCGGCGAGCCGTAGTGCACGCCGCCCTTCTCGGACCAGAGGCGCTCGGCGGTCGTCTCGAGCATCATGCCCATCGAGGGCGCGACCGGGCGGAGCCGCTGCAGCTCGGCCCACGACATCACGCCGGGGTTCAGGTGCGTGACCATGCCCGTCTCGCTCATCACCAGGACGGCCATCGCGCGCACGTACTCCAGCGTCGAGGCGTAGCCGTGCTCGGCGAGCCAGGCGCGGGCGACCGGCCACCGGTCCTCCGGGCGGTCGCCGAGAGTGAAGAGGGCCTCCTTGCAGCCGAGCGCGGCACCGGCCCGAGCGACCTCGAGGATCTCCTCCGGCTCCATGAAGGTCGATTCGCGCTTGGCCGCGAGTCCGCCGGGCGTCTCCACGAAGACGCAGTAGTGGCACCGGTCGCGGCAGAGCTTGGTCAGCGGGACGAAGACCTTCCGCGAGTAGGTGACGACGCCGGGCCGTCCGCGGCGGGCGAGTCCGTCGTCGCGCAGGCGGCCGGCGGCCTCCAGCAGCAGGTCGAGGTCGTCGTCGCGCGCGCCGAGGAGCGCTTCGGCGCTCTCGCGCGTCAGCGCCTCGCCGCGGTCGAGCCGGGCGAGCAGGGTGGCCGTGGTCATGCGGGAGCGGCCCTTCCGAAGGGGGTCGTGGCGGAGGCGGGAGGTCAGAGCGCGCGCAGCCGCGGCGCGAGGTCGCGCTCGAAGGCGTCGAAGAAGCGCTGCTGGTCGTCGCCCGGGGCGTGGAAGACCAGGTGAGTGAAGCCCGCGTCGACGTAGGGCTTGATCTGCGCGACCGTCTCCTCGGGGTCGGAGCCGACGATCCAGCGCTTCGCGACCTGCTCGATCGGCAGCTCGTCGGCTGCGCGCTCCATGTCGACCGGATCGGTCAGCGAGTGCTTCTGCTCCGGCGACAGCGAGAGCGGCGCCCAGAAGCGCGTGTTCTCGAGGGCGAGCGCCGGATCGGGGTCGTAGGAGAGCTTGATCTCGATCATGCGGTCGATGGTCGAGGAGTCGCGATCGGCCGCGGCGGCGCCCTCCTCGACGGCGGGGAGCAGCTTCTCGGTGTAGAGCTCCATGCCCTTGCCCGACGTGCAGATGAAGCCGTCGCCGGCCCGGCCGGCGTACTTGGCGACGACGGGGCCGCCCGCCGCGATGTAGACCGGCACGCCGCTCTCGGGCTTGTCGTAGATCGACGCCTCGTGCGTGGAGTAGTACTCGCCGTCGAACGTGACGCGGTCGCCGGCCCAGAGCGCGCGCATCAGCCGCACGGCCTCGCGGAGCCGGGCGAAGCGCTCCTTGAAGTCGGGCCAGGTCTGCTCGCCCGCGCCCTGGTAGCCGGTGGCGACCTCGTTCAGCGCCTCGCCGGTACCGACGCCGAGCATGATCCGCTCAGGGTAGAGCACGCCGAGCGTGCCGAAGGCCTGGGCGATGACGGCCGGGTTGTAGCGGTAGTGCGGGGTCATCACGGAGGTGCCGAGGGTGATGGTGGAGGTGCGCTCACCGGCCGCGGCGAGCCAGGCGAGGGAGAACGGCGCGTGCCCGCCCGTGTGCCGCCACGGCTGGAAGTGGTCCGAGACGACCGCGGTCTCGAAGCCGTGCCGCTCGGCGCCGACCGCGAGCTCGACGAGCTCCCGGGCGCC
Source organism: Rathayibacter sp. AY1B6 (assembly GCF_002932755.1). Classification (NCBI taxonomy): domain Bacteria; kingdom Bacillati; phylum Actinomycetota; class Actinomycetes; order Micrococcales; family Microbacteriaceae; genus Rathayibacter; species Rathayibacter sp. AY1B6. The sequence goes on along the minus strand of NZ_PSWL01000001.1, from coordinate 196,435 downwards.
GAACTGCTCCGCCGATGCCTTGTACCCGAGCGTGATCGTCATCTGCAGCCTTCGTGAGAGAGGGGACGGCCCCCGGAGCGGGAGCGGCCTCTCCATTGTGCGCCTGCCGCGGCGGCCGGCGGGACGGGTGGACGCACCCGGGGGAGGCGTGCCCCGATCCCGGGCTGGGGAGGAGCGTCAGGCGGGCGGAGCGGCGATGTTCACCATCCAGCCGACGCCGTAGCGGTCGACCAGCATCCCGAAGCGGTCGCCCCAGGGCGAGGCGACCAGCGGCTCGAGGACCGTGCCGCCCTCGGCCAGGCCGTCCCAGTAGCCGCTCAGCTCGGCGTCGTTGTCGCCGAAGAGCGCGATCGTGATGCGGGCGCCGCTCTCGGCCGGGCCCGCGGAGGGGGAGTCGGAGCCCATCAGGATCATGCCGCTCGGCGTGACGAGCTGGGCGTGCATGATCCGGTCCTGGTCGGCCGGATCCGCGCTCATCCCGAAGTCGCCGAAACGGCTGGAGCTGAGCTCGCCGCCGAGCACGTCCCGGTAGAACTCCATCGCCTCCTGAGCGGAGCCGTCGAAGCCGATGTAGGGGCTCAGTGAAGTGGGCACGGCACGCCTTTCGGTCGAGGTGCGCCCAGTATCTCCGCGTCCCGACGCGAGCACCAGGGGCGTCCTGCAGAAAGTCCGCCCCCGGTCCTCAGAGCTCGTCGCGGGTGGGCGGGTTAGCGCCGGAGCGGGAGGTCGTGATGCCGGCGACGTGTGCGGCGTGGCGGCCGATCGCGTGCAGGGCGGGGCCGTCGAGCAGCATCCCGTTCGCCGCGCCGAGGCCCTGGCGGAGCGCCTCGTCGAGGATCGCGCCCATCGCGGAGTCGCCGGCGCCGATCGTGTCGGCCACCACGATCCGCGCGGCGGGCACGGTCACCCGCGTGACGGCGGAGGCCAGCAGCAGTCCCTCCGCGCCGCGCGTGACGACCGCGAGCTGCGACCCGAGGGAGAGCAGTCGGCTGAGGACCTCGTCGAGCTGCATGGTCGGGTAGAGCCACTCCGCGTCCTCGTCGCTGAGCTTCACGACCTCGCACGCGGCGGCGATCCGCTCGAAGCGCGCGAGCGCCTCGGCATGAGCGCCGACCAGCGCCGGGCGGATGTTCGCGTCGACGCTCGCCGTCACTCCGGCGGGCAGCGCCTCGAGGAGCTCGAGCACGGCGGATCCGCCCGGCTCGAGGAAGATCGCGATCGAGCCGGTGTGGACGTGGGAGGCGCCCTCCGGGTCCGCGGCGGGCGGGTTCCAGGAGAGGTCGAAGACGTAGCGGGCGGATCCGTCTGCGGCGAGGACCGCCCGAGCGGTGCTGGTGCGCTCCGCGCCGCCGTGCTGGACCTCCACTCCGGAAGCCTCGAGGTGGGCGCGGATGCGGCGGCCGCGCTCGTCGTCGGCGATGTCGGTGACGAGGGTCACGGGCCGCCCGAGGCGGGCGAGCGTGAGGGCGACGTTGGCCGGGGAGCCGCCGACGTGCTCCGTGGCGCTGCCGTCGCGCTCGACGATGTCGATCAGCGCCTCGCCGATGACCAGGGTTCGGGAAGCCGGGCTGACGCGCTCGTCGGTGAAGGACATGCCGACATCATGCCGGGTGACGGGGTCGCCCCGCGACGCGCGGGGACGACCGGCGGAGGAGGCTCGCGTCCCGCCCGCGGTCTCAGACCCGGTCGCGGAGGTCCGCCAGCACCGCGTCCACGGTCGTGATCTCGATCAGCGGCGCGTACAGGGCCATCGCGTCGAGCGCGCGGTGGTGGTCGGCCTCGGAGGCACCGGCGCAGGCGTCCGCGGCGACCCTGACCCGGACTCCGGCGTCCGCTGCCGCCAGCGCGGTCGAGAGCACGCAGCAGTCGGTCGAGACGCCGGTGAGCACGAGCTCGCGGGAGTCGTCCAGTTCCGCCTCGAGCTCGGGCCCCCACTTGCCGAAGGTCGTCGCGGTGATCGTGCGGTGGCCCTCGAACCCGTCCACGAGCGCGAAGAGCCGGTCGCTCGCGGGGACGAGCGCGAACGGCCACTCGCGGTAGTACGGGATCCACGCGCCCGCGGGCCGCTCCGGGGCGACGAAGCGGGTGGTCACGACCCGCGCGCCGAACGCCGGGAGGAGCCGGCGGGTCCCCTCGGCCGCGCGCTCGAACCCGCCGGACCCCCACGGCGACTCCGCATCGGCGAAGACGTGCTGCAGGTCGATCGCGACGAGCAGGCTCACGCCGAGGCCTCCTGACGGCGGACGGTCCCGCGCGAGAGCGCGAGTGTTCCCGCGAAGCCGATCACGAGCGCCACGAGGACGCCGAGGTTCGCGCCTGCCCAATCGCCGTCGCGTCCGCCGAGCGGGCCGAGGAGGTAGCCCTCCCACTCGAACCCGGGGGAGTAGTTGACCACCAGACCCCAGCCGACGACCGCGCCGATCAGCACGAGCGCCACGGGGACCGCCGAGACGCTGCCGTAGCGGCCGCGGGAGTCGTAGAGAGCCTCCTGGTCGTAGTCGCGGCGACGGAGGAGGAGGTCGGCGAGGAACACGCCGAGCCAGGCCGCGATCGGCACGCCGAGGGTGATCAGGAAGCCCTGGAACGGGCCGAGGAAGTCGCCCGCGACGAACACGACGTAGACCGCTCCGAGGACCATCAGCACGCCGTCGATCCCGGCGGCCACCGGCCGGGAGACCCTGAGCCCCGTGCTGAGCAGCGCCAGTCCCGAGGAGTAGATGTCCATCACGGCCCCGCCGATCAGGCCGAGCAGCGCGACGACGATGAAGGGGAGCAGGAACCAGGTCGGCAGGATCCCGGCGAGCGCTCCGATCGGGTCCGCGGCGATCGCGTCCGACAGCTCCTGCGAGGAGCCGGCCAGCAGCAGGCCGACGACGACCAGCACGACGGGGGCGACCGCGCCGCCGATCGTCGTCCAGGCGATCACTCCGCTCGTGCGGGCGCCGCGGGGGAGGTAGCGGGAGTAGTCGGCCGCGGCGTTCACCCAGCCCAGCCCGAAGCCGGTCATCATGAACACGAGCCCGCCGATGACCGCGGCGGCCGAGCCCGCGGGCAGGGCGCCGACGGCCGCGAGGTCGATCCGGTCGAGGACGAGCACGACGTAGACCACGGTCAGCACGGCGGTGGCGACGGTGATCGCGAGCTGGAGCCGCATGATCAGGCGGAAGCCGGCGATCCCGGCGATGACGATGAGCGCGGCGACCACGATCAGTGCGACCACCTTGGTGAGCACGCCCCCGTCCCAGCCGAACTCCTCGAACACCGTCGCGGTCGCGAGCACCGCGAGGGAGGCCAGCACCGTCTCCCAGCCCACCGTGAGAAGCCAGGAGATCACCGAGATCAGGCGGTTGCCGTCGACTCCGAAGGCCGCCCGGCTGAGCACCATGGTGGGGGCGGAGCCGCGCTTGCCGGCGACGGCGACCAGGCCGCAGAAGAGGAACGAGACGACGATCCCGATCACGCTGACGAGCGTCGCCTGCCCGAAGGAGAGGCCGAAGCCGAGGAGGAAGGAGCCGTAGCTCAGCCCCAGCACGGACACGTTCGCGGCGAACCACGGCCAGAACAGGTCGCGCGGGCGGCCGTGCCGCTCCGACTCCTGGATCGTGTCGAGGCCGTTGAGCTCGATGCCGCCGGCGGGGCGGGTGCTCGGACGATCGGGGGAGGTCATCGCGTCCTCGTTCTCACGGGTGCCGGCCCTGCGCCGGAGCTGTGACGAACCTACAGCGCCCCGCGCTCGAACAGCAGCCGGAGCGATTCGAGGTCGTCCGCCACCCGCGCGCAGTCCTCGTCCCAGTCGTCCAGGCTCATTCCGGGGCGCCGCCGCACGGTGAAGGCCACCTCGGCGCCGTCCCCGTTCACGAGCACCCGGAGCGGATTGTCCACCACCGTCCCGTCGGGGAGGGTGACCTCGTGGTCCGCGACGCCGAACGGGTTCTGCGGGGCGAAGCGCACCTCGACCCGTCCCATCGGCGAGTCGGCGAACCAGCGTCCGTCGACCTGCTCGAGCGCGGAGGAGGCGAGGCCCGCGGCCCACCGCGGGAGGTTCGCCGGGTCGGAGACGAAGGCGTACACCTCCGCTGCCGGAGCCTCGATCACGACACCCACGGGGCGCGACTCGTACAGGGTCATCCGCTCGTCCTTCCTCTGCAGCCGGTCAGTGCTCGTCGCCGAAGCTGGCGACCAGCAGCGCGGCGAGCGCCGTCCGCTCCAGCATGCCCTCGATGCCGATCGCCTCGCTGCGTGCGTGCGCCCCCTCGCCCGGGGCTCCGAGCCCGTCGAGGACCGGCAGGCCCAGCGCGGCGACGAGGTTGCCGTCGCTCGCTCCGCCGACCGCGATCTCGCGGAGAGGGACGTCGATCCGCTTCGCGACCCGCTCGGCTCTGCGGTAGAGCGCGGCGACGGAGGCTGTCCGCTCGAAGACGGGGCGCTCCCAGGAGCCGCGCACCTCCAGCCGGATGCGCGGGTCGGCGGCGGCGAGCGCGTCGAGCTCGGCCTCGACGCGGGCGGCCTCGGCCGACCCGCGGATCCGCGCCTCCAGCTCCAGGCGCACGCGGGCCGTCGTCACATTGACCCGCGAGCCGCCGGAGACCACTCCGATGTTGACCGAGGTGCCCTCCTCCTCCCGCGCGATCGCCAGCACCCGCGGGATCAGCGAGCCGAGCTCGTGGATCGCGCTCGCCCCCTTCTCCGGCTCGACCCCGGCGTGCGCCTCGACGCCGACCACGTCGATCACGAAGCGCCCGATGCCCTTGCGCGCCGTCTTGACCGCGTCTCCGATCGCGCCCTCGAACACCAGGACCGCGTCGGCGCCCGTGCACTGCCGCTCCAGGAACGGGCGGGAGGCGGCGCTGCCGATCTCCTCGTCCCCGCTCATCACCAGGCGGACGGCCGGATGCGCAACGCCGGCGTGGCGGAGCGCGGCCACCAGCCACACCATCTGCACCAGCCCGGCCTTCATGTCGTAGCTGCCCGGCCCGCTCAGGCGGTCGCCGTCGACGGCGAAGGGCCAGGAGCGGGTCGTGCCCAGGGGCCACACCGTGTCGTAGTGGCCGAGCAGCGCCACGAACGGACGCGTGCCCCGGTGCGGTCTCGCGCCGCCGCTCGCCGGGACGGTCCAGCTGGTCGCGGTCGGCGCGTCCTGCGCCCGCTGGTGCTGCACGTCGGCGTCGTGTCCGAGCCGCTCGCCCACCCAGTGCACCAGGAACGCGTGCAGCTCGCCGAGCGCCTCGAGGGAGTCGCTGGGGCTCTCGATCATCACGAGGTGCCGGACGTCGTCGAGCATCCGCGAGCGGTTGTCGCGGAGGAAGGAGCGCACGCGGGCGGCGTCGTCGGCATCGGGGAAGGTCATCGACTCCGGAGTACCAGAGAGCGGCCGCTCGCGCGAACCGGCTGAACCGTTCGGGCCCCCGTTACGTTGGTGCAGGAAGAGGTGGAGATGTCCGAGGATCAGGCCCAGATGCTGCGTGCGCTGCACGACGAGCACGCCAGCGCGCTCTGGCGGTTCGTGCTGCGCCTGACCGGCGACCGCCAGATGGCGGAGGACGTCGTGCAGGAGGCGCTGCTGCGCGCCTGGAGGCACCCCGAGATCCTCGCCCAGGGCGAGGGCGCCGCCCGCTCCTGGCTCTACACCGTGGCCCGGAACCTCGTCATCGACGACCGCCGCAGCGCCCGCTACGCCAGGGAGCTGGGCACGGACGAGGTCCCTGAGCGCCCCACCGCCGACCGCACCGACCAGGTGCTCGACGCCTGGCTGCTCTCGGACGCGCTCAGCGGACTGAGCCACGACCACCGCGCCGTCATCGTGCACGCCTACTACGGCGGCCGCACGGTCACCGAGATCGCCGCGCTGCTGGGGATCGCCCCGGGCACCGTCAAGTCGCGGATGCACTACGGGATGCGGGCCCTCAAGCTCGCGCTGCAGGAGCGGGGGGTGACGGAGCTGTGAGCCACGACCCCTCCTCGGACGACCGGCACGACGACCCCTTCCGCGACTGGGACGCCGCGTACCTCCTCGGATCCCTCACCGCCGCCGACCGCCGCGAGTACGAGCTGCACCTGCGCGCCTGCCCCGGCTGCCGCGAGGCCCTCGCCGAGTTCGTCCCGCTGCCGGGCCTGCTGGCCCACCTGCCCCAGGACGAGGCGATGCGCCTGGTCGAGGAGCCGGAGGCGGCGGGCGACCCGGCTCCGGCGGCACTGCTGACCCGCCTCGCCGCGGCCACCGACTCCGTCCGCCGCCGCACCCGGCTGCGCATCGCGGGCCTGGTGCTCGCCGCCGCGGGCGTCTCGGCCGCCGCCGCCGTCGCCCTGCCGCTCGCGATCGGCCCGTCGCTCGCCCCCGTCGAGACCGTCGGCTCGACGGTCCCGCTCGCCGCCGCTCCGGGCGTCCCCGTCGAGGCCTCCGTGCGGTTCGTCCCGCAGCAGTGGGGCACGCGGATCGACATGGACTGCAGCTGGGCCGACACGGCCGAGCAGTACGCAGGCTCGGCCGGATACGTCCTCTACGTCACGGACACCTCCGGCGGCACCGAGGCCGTCGGTTCGTGGACGAGTGCGCCGGGCACGACGATGGAGCCCAGTCTCGCCACCGGGCTGCCACTGTCCGAGATCGCCTCGGTCGAGGTGCGGCTGCAGGACTCCGACACGGTCGTGCTCACCGGCCGCCCCTGAGCGCGCCGCCGGATTCCCAGGTGCGCGCTCGACGGACTGAGTAGCTTCTCAGTCATGACGATCGCGACCCTCGCCCTCGCCCCCGCCTCCGTGGCGACCGCCTCCTCCTCCGACAGCATCGATGAGCTCTCCGGGCTCGTCGGCGTCGCCGCGCGGGTGATCGCCGCGCTCGGAGAGGCGGGCGTCGGTCTGCTGACGCTGATCGAGACGGTGTTCCCGCCGATCCCGAGCGAGCTCGTGCTGCCGCTGGCCGGCTTCCTCGCCCAGCAGGGCCGGATGAACCTGGTACTCGTCGTGATCACGGCGACTCTCGGCGCCTACCTCGGCGGCCTGATCCTCTACGCGCTCGGCCACCGCATCGGCACGGAGCGCTCGATCCGCCTGCTCTCCAAGCTCCCGCTGGTCGATCGCGAGGACTTCGAGAAGGCGGTCGGCTGGTTCCGCCGGCACGGCACCTGGGCGGTCCTCTTCGGGCGCCTCATCCCGGGCGTGCGCAGCCTCATCTCGCTCCCCGCGGGGGCCGAGCGGATGAACCTCCTGCTGTTCTCGGGACTGACGATCCTCGGCTCCGGCGTCTGGAACGGCCTGCTGATCGGCCTCGGCGCGGCCCTCGGCACGCAGTACGAGCTCGTCGACCAGTACGCGGGCGTGCTCGACGCGATCATCTACAGCGCGTTCGGCGTGCTGCTGCTCGCGCTCGTGGTGCGCAGCGTGCGGCGGCACCGTGCCGCGGCGCGCACCGGATCGCGCCACTGACCTGCGCCCTCGGGCGGGCGGGCGCAAGGCCCCGCGGCACCCCGCCCCGGTGCCCTAACGTTCGAGGGGTCCGCACTCCCCGACGCGAAGGAACGCCATGTCCGAGACCGCCGCGCCCACGATGTCCCGCACCTCCGTCGAGCGCTGGTGGATCATCGCCGTCTCGCTGATCGCGATCGTGCTCGGCGTCATCGCCGTCCTGATCCCCGGTCCGACGCTGCTGACCGTCGCCATCGTCTTCGGCATCCACCTGATCGCCGCGGGCGTCTTCCGCCTGCTGCTGGCCTTCACCGCCTCGCGGCTCGACGCCCGGGTGCGCTGGCTCGCGGGCCTGCTCGGCGCCCTGATCCTGGTCGCGGGCATCCTGTGCCTCTCGAACCCATTCGAGTCGCTGAGCGTCCTGGGCCTCGTGATCGGCGCGGGCTGGATCCTCGACGGCGTCTCGAGCATCACGAGCGGACGCAGCGTCGCCGGCCCGGCCTGGCTCCCGATCGCAGCCGGCATCGCGTCGGTCATCGCGGGTGTCCTGACGATCATCATGCCGGTGCTGGCTCTGGCCTCGTTCGTCACGGTCGCGGCGATCCTGCTGATCGTCGTGGGCGTCTCCGGCCTGCTCCTGCTCCCGGGCCGCACCACGCGTCCCGAGGGCGCGGAGGCCTGAGCCGCGCGGATGACCGATCCCGACCTCGTCCCCGAGCTGCTGGTCGCCGATCTCGAGCGGAGCCTGGAGTTCTGGTGCGGCCCCTGCGGCTTCCGGATCGACTACGCCCGGCCGGAGGAGGGCTTCGCGTACCTGGTCCTCGGCTCCGCCCACGTGATGCTCGAGGAGGCGGGGCGCGGCCGCAACTGGGTCGCGGCGCCGCTGGAGCGGCCGCTGGGCCGCGGGATGAACCTCCAGCTGCACGTCGACGACGCCGACGAGACGGCCGCAGCACTCGCCGGAGCCGGAGTGCCGCTGTTCTCGCCGCTCGAGACCCGCTGGTACCGGGTCGGAGCGGAGGAGGCGGGCGTGCGCCAGCTGGTCGTGGCCGACCCCGACGGATACCTGCTGCGGTTCCAGTCCTCGCTCGGACGCCGACCGGCCTGAGCGCTGCGGCGACCGCGACCTCCGGCCGGCGCGCCACCATCCGCTCGGCTCGCGACGTCATGCCAGCGGTTGATGCCGAGGACGTCTCGCGACTGGTTCCCTCGGAGACATGACGCAGCACCCCGCCACCGCGACCCTCCCGCAGGTCCCCGCCGCCGCACTCCCCGAGCCCGCAGCCGAGCCGATCGCGGAGGCGTCCGAGCGCGAGCCGCTCGTCCGGCCCGCCGACCTGGTCTCGGCGCTCACGGGCGTCGCGCTCTGCTTCTTCTCGCTCTTCGTCTACGCCATCGCGCACTGGCAGTACTTCGGCGCGGACGTCGACGAGGTGAGCGTCCTCGGCTGGCTCGCGCCGCTGATCGCCGGCGTCGCCTGCCTCCTCACGGCCGTCGTGTCCGTCGCGGTCCGCGCCTCCGGGCGCCGCGCCGAGCGGGCCGCCTCGTGATCCCCGTCCTCGGCGGGCCCGGCCTCGAGGCCGCCGAGCAGCTCCTCGCGCGTGCCGGCTGCCTCCGCCCGGAGCACCCGTGGATGGTCGGGGAGGACACGGCAGCGGCTCCCCGGATCGACTTCGCCGTCCTCGCCGACCGCGCGTGCCTCCTCGACCTCTCCGAGGAGGCTGTCGCGCGCATCGCGGTGTCGCTCGCCACCGGCCGCCCCGTCGACCTGCGCAGCGCCTTCGGCCACCTCACCCGCGACCACGCGCAGCTGGTGATGATCGCGCTCGCCGTCGCCGGCGGTCACGACCGCGTGGGCAGCCGGATCCGCGTGGTCGGCGACGAGCGCCGGGTCGAGACGGCGCCGCCCCTGGCCGTCTGGCCCTCCTGAGCCCCGCCCGCCCCGACAGGGCGGCTCCGCTCGCCGATCCGACCCGGCGCTCCGCGTGCGTCCGAGGCCCCGGCCCGGTGAGCCGGATGGAGGCACCGTGCCGCCGACCCGCGTCGCTACGGCCTTTCGGAGGTGCCCGGTTTAGGGTGTCCGTGTGCAACGAGTCGACGATTTCCCAGGAGCCGGACCGGTGGAGACCTCACCCGAATCCGGTGACCAGGGGGAGGCGTCCGCGCATCGGCTCTCCCCGACGGCGACCTCTCCCGTGCAGGTGACGAGCGGCGAGGCCGGTTACCAGGGCGGCAACGTGGCCGATCCGGTCTGGCAGTCGTGGCGCGACGAGCTCGCCAAGGTCGGCGGTCCGTCGCCCCTGCTCCACTTCGTGGACTCGCCCCGGACGCGCATCGAGCTCTCGACCACGCACCCCGGCGGGCTGCCCCCGTTCATCTCGGGCAAGACCACCCTCCTCTCCTCGCTCATCCGCGACGAGCTCGCCCTGCGCACCGCGAAGAACGCCGCGGGTGCGATCACCGACAAGGGGATCGAGCTGCGGTCGGTCCGCGGCATCGAGGGCGTCCACCTCGCCATCGGCCTCGCCCAGTGGCGCGCCGGCGACACGGAGTTCACCGCTCCCGTGCTCCTGCGCCCGCTCGCCATCCGCCGCTACGGCCGCGACTTCGAGCTCAAGCTCAAGGGCCAGCCCTACTTCAACCCGCAGCTCGCGCGCGCCCTCAAGCAGCAGTTCGGCATCACGATCGACCCCGAGCAGTTCGTCGAGCTGGCCGTGCAGAACGGCGTCTTCAAGCCGCAGCCGGTCATCGACCAGCTGCGCGGCCTGACCTCGCACCTGCCGTGGTTCGCCGTGCACCCGCGCCTCGTGGTCTCGAGCTTCGCCGACGTGGCGGGCGACATGCTCCGCGACGCCCGGATGCTCGAGCACCCCGTCCTCGACGCCGTCGCCGGGAACCCGGCCGCCAAGCGGGCGCTGCAGCAGTCGCAGAAGGTGGCGTCGATCATCCCGCAGGACGAGCGTCCTCCGGCGACCGACAACCTCCTGCTCGACGCCGACGCCGAGCAGGAGCAGGTGATCGCGAACATCGCGGCCGGCAACTCGCTCGTCGTGAAGACCCTCCCCGGCACGGGCGGCACCCAGACCATCGTCAACGCGATCGGAGCGCTGGCCGCCCAGCACAAGCGCGTGCTGGTCGTCAGCGCCCGCCGGTCGAGCCTCGACAGCATCCACCAGCGCCTGCTCTCGGCGGGCCTGGGCGGCATCGCGGTCGGGCCCCGGACGCTCCGCCGCGACCTCATCCAGTCGATCGGCCGCAACGAGAAGGCCGCGCGCCCCTCCGTCAGCGAGATCGACGACGCACTGCTCCGGCTGCGGAAGGTGCTGCTCGACTACCGCGGCGCCCTCTCCCGCCGCGACGAGAGCTTCGGCGTCTCGGCGCTGCAGGCCCTCGAGGAGCTCGCCCGCCTCTCGCAGCTGCGGACGCCTCCGTCGACCGCCGCCCGCCTCGACCGCCGCTCCGTCACCGCTCTCGCGCACAGCCGCCCCGAGGCGACCCGGATGCTGATCGAGTCGGCGCGCCTGGGCGAGTTCCGCTACGGCCCGGGCGACTCGCCCTGGTACGGCGCGCAGTTCGACTCCACCGCCGACGCCGAGATCGCCCACGAGCTGGCCAAGCGCCTGCACCTGCGCGATCTGCCGCGCCTGCTCGACCGCGCCCAGGACGTCATCGGTCAGACGCGGATGCGCCCGTTCGAGTCGGTCGCCGAGCTCGGCATCTACCTGCGCCTGCTGCAGGACGTCCGCGAGACGCTGGACAAGTTCCAGCCGGCCGTCTTCGACCGCTCGATCCAGGACCTCATCGTCGCCACCTCGCCCCGCCGCGAGGCCGCCGAGATGTCGTCCACCAACCGCCGGCGCCTGAAGAAGCTCGCCCGCGAGTACCTGCGGCCCGGCGCGCACGTCACCGACCTCAACGCGGCGCTCCGCCGGGTGCAGCAGCAGCGGACGCTGTGGCAGCGCTACGCGGTCGCCGGCACGATCCCCGAGGTCCCGGTCGGCGTCGCCGACGTGCAGGTGGCCTACCAGCAGGTGACCGACCAGCTGAGCCGCCTCGACGAGCCGCTCGGCCGCCGCGGGACGAACCTGCAGCTCGCCTCGCTCCCGCTCGCGGAGCTGGCCTCGATGGTGTCCGGCCTCGCCGAGGACAGCGAGGTGCTCGCCAACCTCCAGGAGCGGACGACGCTCCTGGCCACCCTGCGCGACTGGGGCCTGGACCCGCTCCTCACCGACCTCTCGCGCCGCCACGTTCCGGCCGAGCTGGTCGCGGGCGAGCTGGACCTGGCCTGGTGGCGCTCGGCGCTCGAGATCATGCTGACCGACGAGCGCGCGCTCCTCGGCGGCAACACGAGCGTGCTCGACCGGCTCGAGGCCGACTTCAAGCTCGTCGACGAGGCGCACGCCGCCTCGAGCGCCGAGCTCCTCGCCTGGAAGCTCTCCGAGACCTGGAAGATCGGGCTCGTCGACTGGCCGCAGGAGCGCGACGCGCTGCGCTCGCTGCTGCGCACCGAGGCGGCGACGACCCCTCAGGAGCTGCAGAAGGCCGCTCCGCACCTCTCGCGCGTGCTCGCTCCGGCCTGGCTCGCCTCGCCGTACGAGGTGCACCGCATCGGCACCGAGACGACCTTCGACGCGGTGTTCCTCGTCGACGCCGGCGCGACCACGCTGGCCGAGAACGTCGGAGCGATCCGCCGGGCCAAGCAGGTCGTCGCGTTCGGCGACCCGGTCACGCAGACCCCTACTCCCTTCGGTCTGCGCGTCGACGAGACGCCGGAGTTCGGCTCCACCGCCTCGCGGACCGACGTGGAGGCGCTGCACGCCCAGTCGGCGCTCGCCCGCCTCGGCGAGCTGCTCAACACCGTCACGCTCACCCGCAGCTACCGCGCGGGCGGCGAGGACCTGGCCGAGCTGGTCAACCGCCGCTTCTACGGCGGCCGCATCGACTCGCTGCCCTGGGCGGGCTCGTTCCTCGGACACGACTCGCTGCGCTTCCACTACATCGCGAGCGGGCACGGCATGCCCGAGAACGACTCCGGGGCGGTCGAGTCCGTCGACGCCGAGGTCGCGAAGGTGGTCGAGCTGGTGCTCGAGCACGCCGTGATCCGTCCGCGCGAGTCGCTGATGGTGATCACCGCGAGCCCCCGGCACGCCGTGCGGGCGCAGCAGGCGGTGCTGACGGCCTTCGCCAAGCGCACCGACCTCAGCGACTTCATCCTCGGCGATCGGCCCGAGCCCTTCGCCGTCGTGACGCTGGAGCAGTCGGTCGCGCAGAGCCGCGACCGCGTCATCTTCTCGATCGGCTACGGCCGGACGCCCCACGGCCGCCTGCTGTCGAACTTCGGCGCCCTCGCGGAGCCGGGCGGAGAGCGCCTGCTGGCGGTCGGGATGACCCGTGCCCGCCGGTCGATGGACATCGTCTCGTGCTTCCGCCCGGGCGACATCGACGAGTCGCGCATGCGCTACGGCATGGTCGCGCTCGCGCAGGTGCTGCAGGAGGCGGAGGACCGCGTCCAGCCGAGCGACCGCGACGACTACTCCGAGCCGATGCTGGTGGATCTCGCCGCGCGCCTCGAGCGCCGCGGACTCCGGGTCAACATCGGGCACAAGGGGAAGCTCGCCCTCGTCGCCGCGCACGGGACCCGCGCCGTGGTGGTCGAGACCGACCGCGACGTGAGCACGCAGAGCCTGCGCGTGTCGCTGCGCCTGCGTCCGGAGCTGCTGCGCCGGCTGGGCTGGCACTACCTGCGGGTGCACAACTTCGAGCTGTTCGCCGACCCCGAGGCCGTGGCCGCGCGGGTGTCCGGGCTGATCGGTGCGACCGCGGGGGAGGAGCAGGCCGCTGCTCCTGCCGCCGGCGAGGCTGCCGCTCCTGCCGCTGCCGCCGCTCCTGCCGCCTCTGCCGCTCCTGCCGCCGCTCCGGCGTCGGGGGAGACGCAGCCCGTCGAGCCGCTGCCGCGCGACTGATCGTGGCGCCGGATCCCGACGCCCCCGCGGGTGCCGACCGCCCGTTGCGGCGCACCCGCGGCGGCCGGCGGGCGACGCTCCCCGCGAAGCCCGGCACCGATCCGTCCCCGCACGACGCTCCCGTCGCCGACCCCTCCGCACCGCCCGCGCGCCCCGACACCGGCCCGAACGACGCGCGCCTGCGCCAGGACGTCCCCCCGCACTACTGACGCCGGCCGGTCCGGTCGCCCGTCTGCGCGTCAGCGCCCGTCCCGTCAGCGATCCCGGACCTCGCCGGAACCCGTTCGTACTCGGCGACCGACCACGCCACGTCCGATGCCCGGCGACCGCCCGCGTCGGACCCGGCTCCTGGTGAACGACCGCTTCGCGTTCGGAGCCCGGCGACCGACCGCGTCCTGTCAGGTGCTCGGTGACGGACCACGTCCCGTCCGGTGCCCGGCGACGTCCGAAGAACGCGTCGATCCAGGCCCGATCGATCACCGTCAGGAGCGCTGAAGGCTCCGACCGGCGAGCTCCCGAAGATGCAGGCGTCGTCCGAAACGCGTGCCAGCGTTTCGAACGCGCCGTTCGCACAACGCTCGGCGGAACGCTCCCGTCTCGGAAGCCGACCGCGGTCTTCTTCCGCCTCCGGCGGAAGAAGACAGAACGACTCAGTCGACGTGCTTGCCGGAGTTCGCGGTGGTGGCGGTCCCGTTGTTGGCGAGCAGATCGCGGATGTCGGCGAGGAGCTCGAGCTCGGTGGGGGCCTTGTCCTCCGCGGCGGGGGCGTCGGCGGCCTTCTTGGCGAAGGCGGCGTTCTTGAGGTGGTTGATCGGCAGGACGAACGCGAAGTAGAGGACGAAGGCCACGATCACGAACTGGATCAGGGCCGAGATCACGGAGCCGTAGGCGATGACGGTCGGATCCTCGCCGTTCTCTCCCGGGCGGATGACCCAGTTCAGCGTCTCGAGCGAGGAGGCGTCGAAGATCACGCCGATGAGCGGGTTGAAGATCCCCGTCACGATCGCGTTGACGATGGTCGTGAAGGCGGCGCCGATGACCACGGCGACAGCCAGGTCGATGACGTTGCCGCGGAGGATGAACTCTTTGAAGCCGTTGATCATGATCGTTCCGTTTCTGCCGTGGGCGGTGGGTGGCGGTCAGCTCCCGGAGGAGGATCCCGAGGACGAGGACCCGGAGGACCCGGAGGACCCCGAGGACGACGAGGAGGAGGACGATCCGGAGCCGGAGGAGCCCGAGCCGGACGAGGAGCCGCCCGAGCTGGACGAGGAGCCCGAGGACCCGGAGGACCCCGACGAGCCGGTGGAGGAGCCGCCCGAGCCCGAGGAGCTCGACGACGAGTCGGACGAGCCGGACGAGCCGGATCCCGAGGAGGAGCCGCTGTCGCCCGACTTCCCGCCCGAGCGGGAGTCGGTGCGGTAGAAGCCCGAGCCGTTGAAGGTCACGCCGACGGCGCTGAACACCTTGCGCAGCGCCCCCTGGCAGCTCGGGCACTCGGTGAGCGTGTCGTCGGTGAACTTCTGCTGGATGTCGAAGGCGTTGCCGCACTGCGTGCAGCGGTAGGAGTAGGTGGGCACAGGGGGCTCCTCGGAGGCGGGTGGGGAAGAAGGAGGACGGGGTCAGTGGCGCAGGTCGACGATGCCGGAGGGAGTGACGACTCCGTCGACGGCCTGGTCGTGGACCTCGCTGGGCACCCGGTCGACGAGCTCGCTGTCGAAGACGACGGCGTAGACCGGCGGGCACTTCTCCATCGAGCCGAGGGTCTTGTCGAAGTAGCCGCGCCCCCAGCCCATCCGCATCCCCTGCCGGTCGACAGTGGCGGCCGGGACGACGATGAGGTCGACGTCGTTGATCGCGATGGGGCCGAGCAGCTGCCCGACCGGCTCGGGCATGCCGAACAGGCCCTGGGTCTCGGTGTGTCCGTCGCCGACCGCCCAGTCGAGCAGGCCGTCCTGGCGCGAGATGGGGAAGAGGACGCGGATGCCGTGGCTCTCGGCCCAGCCCAGGAACGGCCGGGTGCTCGGCTCGTCCGCAGCGGAGAGGTAGCACGCGAGGGAGCGGGCCCCCACGCGGGTGGCGAGCTCGATCAGGTGGGCGGTGATCTGCTCCGCGGCCTGCTCGCGAGCGGTCGAGGTCTGCGTGCGGCGGCGCTCGCGCAGCTCGGCGCGCAGCGCTCGCTTCTCGTGCGTGATGTCGGCTGGCATGCGCACAGTCTAGAACCGGGGCTCTCGCGGACCCTTCCGCGGGGACCCTGAGGGAGCCTCGTCCTCGGCCTCCCCGGAACGGGGTCAGATGCGGTGCGACGACCGTCCTGGCGCGAAACTCCCGCGACTTCCCCCGCCGCTAGGATGACGCCCCATGGGCACTCGAATCCGCAAAGCAGTCATCCCCGCCGCAGGTCTCGGCACCCGCTTCCTGCCGGCGACGAAGGCCATCCCCAAGGAGATGCTGCCGGTCGTCGACAAGCCGGCGATCCAGTACGTGGTCGAGGAGGCGGCGGACGCCGGCCTCCAGGACGTGCTCGTGATCATCGGGCGCAACAAGAACGCGCTCGCCAACCACTTCGACTCCGTGCCCGAGCTCGAGCAGAACCTGTCCAAGAAGAAGGACGACAAGAAGCTCGAGCACGTCAAGTACGCCAGCGACCTCGCCGACGTGCACTTCGTCCGCCAGGGCGAGCCGAAGGGCCTCGGCCACGCGGTCTCCCGTGCGCAGCGCCACGTCGGCGACGAGCCCTTCGCCGTGCTCCTCGGCGACGACCTGATCGACGCCCGCGACCCGCTGCTCTCCCGCATGATCGACGTCGCCGAGAACCGCGACACCACGGTGGTCGCGCTGCTCGAGGTCGACCCCGATCAGATCCACCTCTACGGCTGTGCCGCGGTCGAGGCGACCGACGAGGACGACGTGGTGCGGATCACCGGCCTGGTCGAGAAGCCCTCCAAGGAGGACGCCCCCTCGAACCTCGCGATCATCGGCCGCTACGTGCTGAAGCCCGACGTGTTCGGCGTGCTCGAGCACACCGCTCCGGGCAAGGGCGGCGAGATCCAGCTGACCGACGCGCTGGAGCGCATGGCCCAGGACCCGGCCGAGTTCGGCGGCGTCTACGGCGTCGTGTTCCGCGGCCGCCGCTACGACACCGGGGACAAGCTCGACTACATCAAGGCGATCGTGCAGCTCGCCTCCGACCGCGACGACCTCGGCAAGGACCTGAAGCCCTGGCTGAAGGACTTCGTCGCCGGCCTCTGAGCCCCGGCGAGCGCACCTCCGGAACGGACGGGACCCCCTGCTGCGGCGGGGGATCCCGTCCGTTCCTCCGTTCCCCCGGAAGCACGGAACGCCCCGGAGTCCAGTCCCCCTCCCGCAGTGCGGTGGAGCAGTAGGGTCGCATCATGCCGCTCCCGATCCCGACGCTCACCGAGGGTCGTGTCACCGTCCGCCCGATCCGCGTGCGCGACGCCCGCCCTCTCGAGCGGGAGCTGATCGCGAACCGGTCGTGGCTGCGCCAGTGGGAGGCGTCCGACCCCCGCGGAGGCGCCGCGTTCGACGTGCGCGCCAGCATCCGCTCGCTGCAGCAGAACGCGCGCGCCGGCGGGGGAGTGCCGTTCCTCATCGACTGGGACGGCGAGCTCGCCGGGCAGCTCAACATCTCGAACATCGGATACGGCTCGCTGTCCTCCGGCTCGATCGGGTACTGGGTGTCCGAGCGCTACGCCGGACGGGGCATCACTCCGATCGCCGTGGCCCTCGCCGCCGACCACGCCTTCCTCGACCTGGGCCTGCACCGGATCGAGATCTGCATCCGCCCGGAGAACCGGCCGAGCCTGCGCGTGGTCGAGAAGCTCGGCTTCCGCTACGAGGGGCTCCGGCGGCGCTTCATCCACATCAACGGCGACTGGCGCGACCACTTCTGCTTCGCTCTCGTGGCGGAGGAGGTGCCCCGCGGCGTGCTCCGCCGCTACCTCGACGGGCAGGTCCCCTCCGACGTCGGCGTGCCGACCGACGCGGACCTCCGCGCCTCGCGCCGCTCGGGCCTCTCCGGGCCCTCCGACGGCGCCGGTGTCCCTCCGACGGGGCCCCGGCTGATCCGCGATCCGCACGGACACACCTACCCGTAATGACGGACGGGAGTGCCCGGTACTCCTAGCGTTGTCCGCATGAGTAGCGACTGGCTGGGCGGGGGCGTCGTCTGGGCGCTCGCCGCCGTTCTGTGGGTCGCCTACCTGATCCCCACGTGGATGCGCAGGCGGTCGTACAACGCGACCGAGCGCAACGCGGTGAGGCTGCAGCAGACGCTGCGGATCCTCGCCGAGACCGCGGAAGTGCCCGAGCACGTGCGTGCGGAGGCGACGGCCCGCGAGGTGGCGCTGCAGCAGCGCCGGCTCCGGGTGACCGAGACACGACGACGAGCCGAAGAGAAGGCACAGGCGATGGAGCTGGCACAGGCGGAGAAGGCGGCGCGCGACGCGCTGCGACGGGCGACCGCGAGCGCACGGCGGAGCACGCGATCGGGGCCCTCGGTCCTGCGCTGGCGCCAGGGCGCCGCGCTGGCCGTGCTGGTCGGCGCGGTCGCCGCGCTGGTCGGGCTCGTGATGCTGCCCTTCGGCGGCACGGGTGCGGTGCCGCTCGTCGGCCTGCTCCTCGCCGTCGCGGGGCTCGGCACGCTGATCCTGCTGGCGCCCGGACGCCGCCGCGCCGCCGCTCCGGCCGCGACGGCGACGACGGCCGCCGCGACCGAGCGCCGGCGCGCCGAGGTCTTCGAGGCCGAGCTCGCCGAGGAGGAGGCGGACGACGACTCCGAGGAGCTCGCCGAGGACCGTGCGAGCTGGACGCCGCAGCCGCTCCCCAAGCCGCTCTACCTCTCCCGGGGCACGGTCGCCGCCTCCGCAATGGCCTCGATCGACGCCGTGGAGCGCCTGCGCACCGCCGCGGCGGAGGCGGAGCTCGCCCAGCGCGCCGCCGCGACCGCTCCCGAGGTGGCGCCGGTGCGCGTCCCGCGTGCCGCCGCTCCCGCTCCCGAGGCGCCCCGCCCCTCCTCCCGCTTCGCCGCGATGGGCGTCGTGGACGGCGTCGATGCGATCGACCTCGACCAGGCGCTGCAGCGCCGCCGCGGGGCCTGACGCGGGTGCGAGGCGCCCGCTCGTCCGTGCTAGTGTGGACGAGTTGTTCGGGCCGGTGACGGCTCGAGAGGCACGGGTCCGTGGCGCAGTTGGTAGCGCGCTTCGTTCGCAATGAAGAGGTCAGGGGTTCGAATCCCCTCGGATCCACCACACAAGAAGCGGGAAAACCGTGACCTGCGTCGCGCGGCCGCGATTTCTCGTCGCTGCGCCTCGCGTCCGGGTGAGGATCGTGGAGCTCATCTGCTTCGATCCGGCAGAGACGTTCTCCTCATCATCGATGGTGCTGCGGTCGAACAGGGCCGGGTCGAGCATCCGCCGTCCGTCCTTGGCTGAGACCTCGCCGGCGCCGATCGGGATGCCGAGCACGCAGCCGACCCGGCACTTCGCCTGCTCGAGGTCGTCTCCGAAGCGTCGAGTCGACTCTCGATCGAGGTGGCCGCCGAGGTTGCGGTCGTCTTCAGCCTTGAGCCGGTCGAGCTGGTCCACCTCGGCGTACGGGAACCGGAGGAGCTTCACCTTCTTCGCTGCAGTTTCGCCTTCTGCGCAGCGAGGGTTCGCCTTTCATCGCCAGTCAACGCGGCCAGCGCGTCGAACACCCGACCGGGCACGGCTTGGACGCGGCCTGCTTCGCCGCCGCTGATCCTGATGCGCTGGAAAGCGCACCGATCCGGTCCTCGACACGGTGCGCGAGCAGCGCGCGGCGCTCAAAGCGGTTCTGCTTGCAGCGGCGTCCGCGCTAGGTGAAGTAGTCGCAGAGCACGGTCTGAGGGATGCGGGGCCACTCGAACGTGACGTTCTTTCCGCACAAGCGGTAGATCGCGCCTTCAACGCAGGGGTCGTATTTCTGGCAGATGCGAGCGGATAGGCGTAGCAGACGAGCCCCACCCCACACATGACGGGGACCAGAAGGTTGGACGGCTCGTGGTCTGCCGGCCGAAGAGCGACGAGGACGACGACCGGGGCAAGGCGGGCTAGTTCGCTCGTGAGCGGCCGGGGAGAGGCTGCATGTCCCGCTTGCCATGCCTCTTCATTCGTCGAGGCTCAACGCGTGTGTACGCTGATCGCCCTGATTCGAGACATTCGTTGCGCCCCAGACATACGTCCCCTCAGGGCCGCGACGAACAGTAGTTCGGCGATCTCGGTGGTCCTGGACTTCGAGCGCCTCGAGCTCTCCGTCGTGGCGGGCCCACTACTCACGCCACCAACCAGTCGACTAGCGCGACGACGATGATGACGAAGAGCGCGAGCCCGATGAGGGCGCCAAGGCTGGTCGGAATCCAATTGAATCCGTCGAATGTGGTGAACCAGGGCGGATCGCCCTTCATGCGCGACCAGAACGACTTCCGCTTGCCGTTCACCAAAAACCTGCTTGCTTGGCGTGTGTCAAAAACATACCACCGTCACTGTTCGGAGACAACCTCATGACAACACATCTTCGTATTGTGTACTCGAGCCCGCTCGACGAGATTCGTCCTCGACGCGCGCCGCTGATCCCCACTCGATGGACACTGTGATCCCGTGGCAGCCGTCGTCGAGGACGCGATACGTCTCGAGGAGTCGTTCGCCCCTTCGTCGGTCAGGGCTCAGGAGGAGCCGGCATACCGCGTCCTCGAGGCCTCTTCTTCATCCCCGGTCGCTACCACGCCCCTGATTCCTCGGCCCCGCCCGATGGCCGAAGTGCTGTGCGCTCGCGCGAGGTCCGTGAAAGGCCTGCTTGCAATCCGCTCCGCCCCCCGGTCATCGCTAGGACTCTGCAGGCGGCCCGGCGAGCGGTCGTCGATCGACCTCTCGTGGGGGTGCCCGCAGCGCTTCAGGAGATCGGAGCCCACGACTTCGTCAGTACGAGGAAGACCCGTGTCCTCTCTCCGCCTCGAGTGCCGAGAGGCTAGGTGTTCGGATGTGATCGAACGAATCCGTCGGCTGCCAGGGACCGGGTGACGAAGGGTTCGATCGTCTCAAGCGCAGAGGGTAGGTCTTCCCAGGCATCGTTCACGAAGGAACTCACCTGCGCACCGGTGAAGAGGTAGACGATCGTTCGCGCGGACAGCGGGACATCGACGTCCCCTCTCAAAGTCTTTTCACCCTCCGCCCGGTGGAGAAAGGAGCTGATCGCTTGTATCCATGCAGCGTCGAAGGTCCGGGTCGCTTCTGGAAACACTGTGGACGCCTGGATGACGAGGCGTGCCCCGGCCTGTGCAACGTGGTCCGACCGGAGCAACCGTCCGAGCGCGTCAGTCAGTTCGAGTAAGCCGGACAGGCCGTCGAGTCCGGAGTCCGAGATTTCTTCGCGTACTCTGACGAACTGCTTCTCCTGACGCGTGATCAGCTCCTGGGCGATCTGCTTTTTGCCTTCGGGGAAGTGGAAGTAGAACGCTCCCTGTGTGACCGCAGCCTCCTCGAGGATGTCTGCCACGCGCGCGGTCTCGTAGTGCAAGCGAGCAAAGACCCGGCTGGCGCCGATCACGAGCGTCTCTCGCGTGGCGATCGCTCGTTCCTGCTTGGCCATCGGATCCCTCTCATCGTGAGCGCGTCGAATCCTAGTGCCGATCTCAAGATTCTCTGCGACGAGACTCGGTTGCTCGGCATCTGCCGCTGACGTATTTCGGCGATCTCTTCCTCGTCGAAGGCCCGTCCTGCCTCAGGACGTGCTCTTCGTCGGGCTGCAATGACTGCAGCCGTCAGAGGTCGCCATCTTCTCGAGTCGGGCCGGAATCGATTCATCGCCGCAGAAGGCCCGCTCAAGAGAGCGAGCCTTCTGCGTTCTCTCCGCGGCCCCTTCGCTAGGGCGGGCTGACCGTGCCCGCCGGGTGTGCCGCGGTTCTCTCCTGTCCCTCTTGCTCGCTCGAGGGGGTCGCGTTTGTCCCCCATCCGGGCCGCGCCAGACGGGAGCCGCCCTCCTCCGATCCGTCGGGGGAGCGGCGGCGACGTACGCTCGCCCCTCGTGCTCTCGCAGTACGCGAGGCAGCCGAACGACGGACGACCAGGGGACGGGACGACATGGGGATCACAGCACACAGGGCACGGCGGAGAGCGGCAGGAGTCGGCATGGGGGCGCTCGCGCTCCTGGCGGGGCTGCTCGCGGCACCGCCGGCGGAGGCATCCGGCACGCAGACGCTGCTCGCGCTCGGCGACTCGATCACGCGCGCGGCGACGACCTGCGGGGTGAACCGCGACTGCGTCGAGAACTCCTGGGCGACGGGATCGGCGCCCGCGGTCGACTCGATCGCGAGCCGGATGGCGGCGGCGGACCCGCGGACGGCCGTCCGCGCGGTGAACTACGCGAAGTCGGGCGCGGTCATCAGCGGCGTCGAGTCGCGGATCGACGCCGCGGTCGCGGCCGGAGAGCAGCCGGACGTGGTCACGCTGCTGATCGGCGGCAACGACCTCTGCTCGCTGAGCCTCTCGCCCGACTCCCGCGACGGCTACGCGATGACGCCGGCCGCCTCCTTCGCGGCGTCGGCGACCCGCATCCTCGGCTCGATCGGCGAGGAGTGGCCGGAGGCGACGGTGCTCGTCGGCTCGGTCCCGGACATCGAGTCGGAGTGGGAGGCCGTGAAGCCGACGCCGGGCGCCGCGATCTGGGCCTGGGGCGGCGTCTGCCGGACCCAGCGCGGGGTCGACGCCACGACCGGAGCCCCGCTGACCGGCTCGGCCTACACCGCGTCGCTCGCGGCGGCGGAGGACCGGGAGGCCGACTTCAACTCCGCTCTCGAATCGGCCTGCGCGTCCGCCGCGAACGACTGCGTATGGGACGGCGGCGCCCTCACGGCGGCTCCGATCTCGCTCGACCAGCTCTCGACGGACGTCGACTACTTCCACCCGAACGTCGCCGGCCAGGCGATGATCGCGGAGGAGCTGTGGAGGGCCTGGGGCCTCGGCGACGGACCGGCCCCGACGCCGACGCCCGCTCCCACGACCGCGCCGACAGCGGCTCCGGCACCCACGGACTCGCCCGCGCCGCCCCGCGACACGACGGCTCCGAGGACCGTCATCACCGCGCCGACGAGCGGATCGACGGTGCGCGGCTCGGTCACCCTCGTCGCCAGCGCCCAGGACGACGTCGGCACGACGCGGCTGAGCTTCTGGAGCGGAGCGACGCGGCTGGGCGACGCGACGAGGGCGTCGGACGGGACGTGGCGCCTGACCGTCTCGGCCTCGTCCTACCCGGCCGGGCGGTACGCGATCGTCGCGCACGCCTACGACGCCGCGGGGAACCTCGGGCGGAGCGCCTCCATCACCCTCAAGCGCTGAGCGGCTGAGGGGGGCGCCGGCCCCCTCAGCCCCGGGCGACGAGCAGCACGTCGGCGCGGTCCCAGTTCTCGACGGTCTGCAGCACCCAGAAGACCCCGAAGAGGGCGAGGGCGACCGCCTCGCCGAGCAGGAGCCACTGCTCGCCGAGCAGCTCCGCTCCCCGCCCCGTGAGCAGCAGGACCACCAGCGCCGCATCGACCGCGGCGATCAGCACCGCGAGAACGGCGTAGCAGCGGGAGTAGAAGCGCGGCGTCCCCGGACCGCTCGCCCCCTCCGAGCGCACCGCGACGGCGTGCAGACCGGCGGTGACGGCGATCAGCAGGAAGAAGACGCCGGCGGCGGCGTAGTGGCCGAGCCGCAGGAACGACGGGAGCGTGCTCCAGGCGGCCAGGGCGATCAGGAGGGCGGCGGCGATCGCAGTGCGGACGAGCGCCCAGCGGTCGAGGACCCGGTCGAGGGCGAGCAGGACCACGGAAGCGACGAGGACGGCCGCAGCGGTGACCAGGTAGGCCGGCAGGGACGCGGCGACCTCAGCCGCGGCCGTCGCGGGCAGGCACGACGCCTCTCCCTCCGGGCACGCCGCTGCCAGGAGGCGCTGCAGCTCCTCCGAGGCGAGGGGCACCGGCACGATCGCGATGACCGGCGCCGTCATGCCCGCGAGCAGCAGGAGGAAGCGCCGGACGCTCCTCCCGGCGAGGACGACGAGCGCGACGCCGACCGCGAAGAGCGCCCCGGTGAAGAGGGAGCGGACCGGGGTGTAGTACGAGGCGCTGATCGAGCGCAGCGGGCCTCCGACGACGAGCTGGTGGACGAGGCCGGCCGCGAGGAGCACCACGGCCGCGACCAGGGAGAGGCGGACGTAG
Organism: Rathayibacter sp. AY1B6; assembly: GCF_002932755.1. Taxonomy (NCBI): domain Bacteria; kingdom Bacillati; phylum Actinomycetota; class Actinomycetes; order Micrococcales; family Microbacteriaceae; genus Rathayibacter; species Rathayibacter sp. AY1B6. The sequence goes on along the minus strand of NZ_PSWL01000001.1, from coordinate 172,837 downwards.
CGGTAGGTGCGGAGGGAGGAGACGGCGCCGACTCCGCCCAGCGCGTCGCCGCGGGCCACCCGGCTACTCCGCGCGCAGACCGGAGGAGGCGAGGGCGAAGTCGACGTCGATGCGGATCGCGACGCGCAGGGGGTTGGGGCGCGGGGTGCGGTAGCGCTGAGAGTAGAGCTCGACGGCGTGCTGCACGGCGTCCGGCTCCTCCTCGATCGACGCGGGGCCGCCGAGGCTCAGCCACCGGATGCCGTCGACCTGCCCCACCGTCGCGGTGCCGCCGCGCCGGACGTTGAGCACCTTCTGGCTCTCGCGCGAGGTGATGACGCGGACGACGCCGTCCTCGTAGGTGAAGCCCACGGCGACCACGTGCAGGCGGCCCTGGCGGCCGGGGGTGGAGAGGGTGGCCAGGTGGCGCTCGGTGACGAAGGCGAGGCCGTCGGCGCTCAGGATGCTCATCCCGTGAGCGTAACCGGAGGCGCCGAACCGGTCCTGAGGGCGGACCGCGGCTCAGCCCTCGAGGATCAGCGCCTCGCCCTGGCCGCCTCCGCCGCAGAGCGCGGCGACGCCCAGCCCGCCGCCCCGGCGCTGGAGGGCCAGCGCCAGATGCAGGGCCAGCCGTGCTCCGGAGGCGCCCACCGGGTGGCCGAGCGCGATCGCCCCGCCGTCGAGGTTGACCGCCTCGGGCTCGACGCCGAGGTCGTCCGCCGACTGGAGGACCACGGACGCGAACGCCTCGTTGATCTCGATCAGGTCGAGGTCGGAGACCATCGCACCGCGGCGGCCGAGCGCCTGGAGGATCGCCGCCGACGGCTGCGAGTGCAGGGAGTTGTCCGGTCCGGCGACCTGCCCGTGCTCGGCGACGGTCGCGAGCCAGGGCAGTCCCCGCTCGCGGGCCCAGCCGCGGGACACGACGACCAGGGCGGCGGCTCCGTCGGTGATCGGGGAGGAGCTGCCCGCCGTGATCGTGCCCTCGGGAGAGAACGCGGGGGCCAGCCGGGCGAGCGTCTCGACCGTGCTGTCCTCCCGGATCCCGTCGTCGGCGGACACGACCAGGTCCGGCCCGCGCCGCTGCGGCACCGAGACCGGCACGATCTCCTCGGCGAGCACGCCGGTGGACCGGGCCTCGGCGGCCCGCTGGTGCGAGAGCGCGGCGAAGGCGTCCTGGCGCTCGCGGCGGATGCCCCGCTCGGCGTTGCCGTCGTCGGTCACCCTCCCCATCAGGCGGCGGTCGAACGGATCGAGCAGGCCGTCGTGCAGGAGCGCGTCCTCGAGCGGACGCGGGCCGACACCCAGGCCGGAGCGGGACCCGAGCAGGAGGTGCGGTGCGTTCGTCATCGACTCCTGCCCTCCGGCGACGACCACCCGCGCCTCGCCGAGCCGGATCATCCGTGCCGCGTCGATCACCGCGGTCAGGCCGGACAGGCAGAGCTTGTTGATCGTGACCGCCGGGACGTCCCAGCCCAGGCCCGCGAGGACCGCGGTCTGCCGGGCGGGGCCCTGGCCGGCCCCGGCCTGGATCACCTGGCCGAGCACGACCGCGTCGACGTCGGCCGCGGAGGCGCCCGCGCGCTCGAGCGCCCCACGGATCGCGGCGGCGCCGAGCTCGACGCCCGAGAGCGGCGCGAAGGCTCCGGAGAAGCGGGCGAACGGGGTGCGGGCGCCCCCCAGGATCACGGGGGTGGTGTCGTCAGTGGACACGGGGACTCCTTCTCGACGGTGAGAGCGGTGAAGCGGTGGGGGAGACGGATGCCGGGAGCGGGCCCGGCTCACGGGACGAGCAGGATCTTCCCGCGGACGTGGCCGTCCTCGCTGAGCCGGTGCGCCTCGGCGGCCTGCTCGAGCGGGAGGCGCGGACCGGTCTCGACCGAGAAGCGCCCCTCGCTCGCCAGCCGGGCGGCCAGCGGCACGCCCTCGCGGCGGAGGCGCTGCTCCTCCTCGGTCAGCGGCACGGGGCTACCGCCGCTCCAGGCACGGATGCCCAGCTCTGCCGCCTGCGGGCCGGCGACCACTGTGCCGACATGCTGCGGATCCGCGACCAGCGCGAGCGAGGCGGCGAGCGCCTCGTCCGTCCCGGCCGCGTCGAGCACGCGGTCGACGCCCTCCGGCGCCGCGGCGCGCAGCCGCTCGAGCAGTCCGGGCCCGTAGGCGACCGGCACCGCTCCGAGCGCGCGCAGCGCCTCGTGGTTCGCCGGGCTCGCCGTGGCGATCACCCGGGCTCCGCGGTCGACGGCGAACTGGATCGCCGCCCGGCCGACCGCTCCGGCGCCCGCATGGACGACGAACGTCGATCCCTCGGCGACGGCGAGCGAGACGACCGCCTGGTAGGCGGTGGAGACCGGGATGCCGAGCGCGGCCGCCTCCTCGAAGCCGAGTCCGTCGGGGAGCGGATCGAGGGAGTCGGGGGAGACGGCGACGGCGGTCGCGTAGGTGCCGGTGGCGCCGCTGACGATCACCCGGTCGCCGACGCTCCACCCGGTCACGCCCGGTCCGACGGCGGAGACCACGCCGGAGCCGTCCGACCCGAGCCTCCGCGGACCGTCGAACGGCGGGCTCGGGCGCAGACCGGAGCGCACCTTCCACTCGATCGGGTTCACGCCGGCCGCGCGGACGGCGACCACCAGGGTGCCGGGCCCCGCCTCGGGCTCCGGCGCCTCGACGGTCTCGAGCACCTCGGGTCCGCCGATCCGCTCGTACTGCACGATCCTCGCCATGTCGTCCTCCTCCTCGCGGGCCACCGCCCGCTCCGGTCGCCTCAGTCCAGCAGACTCTCGCGCACCTGGCGGCGCAGCACCTTGCCGATCAGCGAGGTCGGCAGCTCGTCCACCGGGACGATCCGCTTGGGCACCTTGTACGGCGTGAGGTGCAGCCGGCAGAAGTCGCGCAACGCCTCCGGATCCACCGCCGTCCCGGCCCGCAGGACCACGGCCGCAGCGACGCTCTCGCCGCCGTCCTCGCGGGGGAGCCCGACGACGGCCGCGCGGGTCACGTCGGGGTGCGACTCCAGCACTCCCTCGACCTCGGAGGGGGAGACGTTGAAGCCGCCGGTGATGATGAGCTCCTTGGCCCGGTCGACGATCGTCACGAAGCCGTCGGCCGAGACGGTCGCGATGTCGCCGGTGCGCAGCCAGCCGCCGGGGAGGAGGGCCTCGGCCGTCTCCTCCGGCCGCTTCCAGTACCCCTGGAACACCTGCGGCCCGCGGAGCAGGAGCTCGCCGGACTCGCCCGGGCCGCGGTCGATCGACGGATCCGCGGGGTCGACGAGGCGGATCGTCGTGCTGGGGAAGGGCACGCCCACGGTGCCGGGCCGCCGGGTCGGGCCCACCGGGTTGCCGAGGGCGACCGGCGAGCTCTCGGTCATGCCGTAGCCCTCGACCAGGAGGCCCCGGCTCGCGCGCTCCCAGCGGTCCACCGTCGCGACCGGCAGGCTCATCGCTCCCGAGATCGCGAAGCGGATGCCGCGCAGGTCGAGCTCGTGGCGCTCGGAGGCGCGGGCCAGCGCGTCGTACACGGGCGGCACTGCGGGGAGGAAGGTGGGCGGCGACGACTTCGCGGCCGCCTTCACGAGGCCGACGTCGAAGGTCGGGAACAGCACCACCTTCGCGCCGATGCTGATCGCGAAGGTCAGGCACAGCGTCAGCCCGTAGGCGTGGAACAGGGGGAGCACCGCGTAGAACGTCTCGTCGCCCTCGCGCAGGCCCGGAACCCAGGCGCGGCCCTGCAGGGCGTTCGCGCGGAGGTTCGCGTGCGAGAGGATCGCGCCCTTGGGCGTCCCGGTCGTGCCGCTCGTGTACTGCAGCAGGGCGGTGTCGCCGAGGACCGGGCGGGGGTGCGAGCGCGCGATGCGGCGGTTCTTCAGCAGCGACGCGAAGGGCACCAGGGAGCGGCTGCGGGGAGTCGCGGTCAGCTTCTCGCGCGACCGGCGCACCGACGTCAGGGGGAGCCGCAGCGCCAGACGCTTGCCGAGCGGGAGGGAGCGGGTGAGGTCGACGGAGACGACGCGCTCGACGCCCAGGTCGGCGGGCATGGTCGCGACGACGTCGGCGATCTTGTCCCAGACGACCGCGAACCGGGCGCCGTGGTCCTCGAACTGCCGCCGCAGCTCGCGCGGCGTGTAGAGCGGGTTGTGCTCGACCACGATCGCTCCGAGGCGGAGAGCGGCGTAGAACGCCACCACGTGCTCCGGGCAGTTCGGGAGCACCAGCGCGACGCGGTCGCCGACGCGCACGCCCAGGCGCCGCAGGCCCTCCGCCGCGCGCGCGACCTGCTCGCCGAGCTCGGCGTAGCTGGTCTCGGCGCCGAAGAACTCGAGGGCGGTGCCGCGGCGGTACCGCGCGACCGAGTCCTCGAGCAGGTCGACGAGGGTCTGGGAGGGAGGGTCGATCTCGGCGGGCACGCCCTCCGCGTAGGAGGTCAGCCACGGCTTCATCGCCAGGTTCGAGGATCCGGAGGTCACGGGCCGAGTATCGGGCACCCGCCTCCGCACTTCCTCCGAGGCGCGCGGAGGGGGTGCCGCAGCGGACGCGGGAGCGGCAGGCTGGCGGCATGAGCGCAGCCATCGACCTCCTCCGCGACGCCTTCGGCCGGGTGCACGAGAACGTGCACGCCGTCCTCGACGACAGCACCCCCGATCAGCTCGCGTTCCGCGCGGACGCCCGCTCGAACTCGCCCGCCTGGCTCGTCTGGCATCTGGTCCGGGTGCAGGACGACCACCTCGCCCCGCTCGCCGGTCACGAGCAGGTGTGGACGGCCGACGGCTTCCACGGACGGTCCGGCCTGCCCTTCGGACCCGACGAGACCGGCTACGGGCAGGAGCCGGCCGAGGTGGCGGCGCTCGCCGCGGTGCCCGCCGCGCTGCTCGCGGAGTACGCCGACGCCGTGCACCGGCAGACGCTCGCCCTCCTCGACACGCTCGGCGACGAGGACCTGGAGCGCGTCGTCGACGAGCAGTGGGATCCGCCGGTGACCCTCGGGGTGCGGCTGGTCTCGGTGATCGACGACGACACGCAGCACGTCGGCCAGGCCGCGTACGCGAAGGGTCTCGCCGAGCGCTCGGCGCGGTGAGCCCGGCCTCTACGCTGGCGGGATGCGCGCGCTCCGGACCCTGCCCGCGAGCGCCGTCCTCGCCCTCGCGAGCGCGCTGACCCTCGTCGGCTCCTGGATCCCCTCCTACTGGAACGACGAGGCCGCGACCCTCCGCCTGGCACGGCTCCCGGTGGGGGAGCTCCTCGCCTTCGTGCAGGAGAAGGACGCGGTGCACCTGGCCTACGGCCTGCTGATGCACGGCTGGATCGCCCTCGCCGGGGAGTCGGAGCTCGCGGTCCGCGCGCCGTCCGCTCTTGCGACGGGAGCGGCGGCGGCGTGCGTCGTCCTCCTGCTGCGCGCGTTCGATCGGCCCCGGGCGGCGCTCCTCGCCGCGGCGGTGCTCGTGCTGCTCCCGCGGTCGTCGTTCTCGGGGACCGAGGCGCGCTCCTCCGCTCTGGCCACCGCTCTCGTGGTGGGCGCGGCGGTCCTCGTCGTGCGGGCGGCCCGCTCCGGAGGCGCCCTGCGCTGGATCGCGTTCGCGGCCGTCGCGGGTCTCGCGAACACCGTCTTCCTCTACTCCGTGCTGGTGCTGCCGGCTCTCGTCGCCCTCGCCGCTGCCGCAGCGCCCCGGGGTGCCGTGCGGGCTCTCGCGCCGACCGCCCTCTCCGCGCTGGGCGCCGTCCCGGTGCTGCTCCTCGCGGTCGGGCAGAGCGGCCAGGTCGGCTGGCTCCGCTCGCAGCCCGTGACCGCGTTCACCGTCCTGGTCGAGCCGTTCTTCGGATCCGCGTGGTGGCTGGCCGGGACCGCCGTCGCGCTCCTCGCGGTCGCCGCGGTGCGGGGCGGCCTGCGCGGGCCGCTCCTGCCGGCCCTCGTCCTCTGGATCGTGCTGCCGACGGCGGTCCTGGTGCTCGGGACCCTCCTCCTCGAGCCGATGTTCACCCCGCGCTACCTCGCGTCGAGCACCCCCGCCCTCGCGGTCCTCCTCGGCCTCGCGCTCGACTCGTGGAGCGGCCGGACGGGCGTCGCCCTCCTCGCCGTGATCGCAGTGGCCGCCCTGCCGGTCCTGGTGCAGATGCGCACGGTCACCGGGAAGCCCGCCGGGCAGGACCTCCGCGGTCTGGCCGCCGCCGTCCAGGAGCGGGCCCGTCCGGGCGACGCTGTCCTCCTCGGCTCCTCCGGGACGGTCTCGCTCCGGCCCCGCCTGGCGCTCGCCGCCTATCCGGAGGCGTTCGCGGGCGTGGACGACGTCGCCCTCGCTGCTCCGTACGAGACGACGGGGACGTACTCCGACCGCCTGCTGGAGGGCGACGCCCTGCGTGCGGCCCTCGCCGGGGAGGACCGGGTCTGGCAGGCGCTGCCCGCGGGCGATGCGGACACGGTGCTCGCCGAGACGGGGTTCGTCGCGCGCGAGCGGATCCGGGTGCCGACGACGGTGCTGACGCTGTGGGAGCGCCCGGAGGGCCGCTGATCCGGAGCGCCCGGGGCGACGCCGCACCGGAGTGGACGGACCCCGGAGCGCCCGGAGCCCCGCCGACGGGGAGCCGCTACCCTTGTCCCCGGCGCCGTCGCAGAGCGGTGGCGTCCGCGGAGCGAGGACCGCGCCACCGAGAGGACCCGAACGTGACGTTGCCCGAGACCACGACCACCGCCATCGCGAAGCGGAAGGGGCGCGACGTCGCCCCCGAGATCGCTCGCTCCTGGCTGCTGGTGAACGCCACCCGCACCGAGACGTTCGACTCCGCGCACGCGTCCCGCGCCGACCAGATCGTCCTCGACATCGAGGACGCGGTCGACCCCAAGGCGAAGCCCGACGCGCGGAACGACGTCGCGGAGTGGCTGACCGGCGAGAAGCGCGCCTGGGTCCGCATCAACGACCACTCCACCCCGTTCTGGTCCGACGACGTCGACGCGCTGAAGGGCCTGCCCGGCCTCGCCGGCGTCATGCTCGCGAAGACCGAGGCCGCCGAGCACGTCACCGAGACCTTCGACCGCCTCGGTGGCTCCACTCCGGTGCTCGCCCTGGTCGAGTCCGCCCTCGGCATCGAGGAGGCGGTCTCGATCGCCCGCGCCCGCGGCACCTTCCGCCTCGCCTTCGGCAGCGGCGACTACCGCCGCGACACCGGCACCAGCGCCGACGACCTCGCGATGGCCTATCCGCGCTCGCGCCTGGTCGTCGCCTCGCGGATCGGCGACCTGCCCGGCCCGATCGACGGACCGACCGTCTCGAACAGCCACCCCGTGCTGCGCGAGCAGTCCGCGCTGACGGTCTCGCTCGGCCTCACCGGGAAGCTCTGCCTCGACACCGAGCAGCTCGCCGTGATCAACGAGGTCATCAGCCCGACGCCGTCCGACGTCGCCTGGGCCCGCGACTTCCTCGACGACTTCGAGGCCCGCGGCCGCGTCATCCGCGACGGCAGCGACCTGCCCCGTCTGGGCCGCGCCAAGAAGATCGACAAGCTGGCCACGGCGTTCGGCGTCAACCCGCTGTGATCCGTCGCGGCGAGGGCGCCTCCGCGGCACACTGAGGGAGCCGCGGAGACCCTCCCGCGCAGGACGGAGACTCCGATGGGCGCGGTCAGCACCTTCCTCTGGTTCGACGACGCCGCGGGGGAGGCGGCGCGCTTCTACACCGAGCTGGTGCCGAACTCGCGGATCACCGGCAGCCAGGTGCTGCCGGACGGCTCCCCGTCGCCCGGCGAGGTGCTCTCGGTGACCTTCGAGCTCGACGGGCAGCGGTTCCAGGCGATCAACGCCGGGCCGCGGTTCCCGTTCACCGAGGCCGTCTCGATCGTCGTGACCGTCGGCAGCCAGTCCGAGCTCGACCGGCTGTGGGACGCCCTGATCGCGGACGGCGGCGAGGAGAGCCGGTGCGGCTGGCTCCGCGACCGCTGGGGGCTGTCCTGGCAGATCGTGCCGGAGGTCCTCCCGCGTCTGCTCGGAGGCGCCGACCCCGAGGGCGCCGCACGCGCACTGCAGGCGATGCTCGCGATGGGCCGCCTCGAGATCGCGGAGCTGGAGCGGGCCTATGCCGGCGCGTGACTCCGGTCGCCCGCGCCGCTCGACCTCGCTGCGGCGCGCGTACCTCCGCGACTACCGCTACGCCTACGGCTCGCGCTTCGTGCACCTGCGGGAGGGCTGGGACGTGTCGCGGTACGCGTCCGGCGACGGCGCTCCGGTGCTGCTCATCCCCGGGATCTACGAGACGTGGCAGTTCCTCCGGCCCATCGCCGAGAGGCTGCACGCGGCGGGCCGTCCGATCCACGTGCTGCCGGCGCTCGGCTACAACACGCGGCCGATCGTCGCGTCGGCCGGACTCGGCCAGGACTACCTGCGCGAGCACGATCTGCGCGGAGTCGTCGTCGTCGCGCACAGCAAGGGCGGCCTGATCGGCAAGCACATGATGGTCGTCGACGACCGCGAGGACGGGCGCATCGAGCGGATGATCGCCGTGTCGACCCCGTTCAACGGCTCGTCGCTCGCGCGGATCGCCCCGGCGCGGGCGCTCCGCGAGTTCGCGCCGCACCGCCCGCTCATCCGCTCCCTGCTGGCCGAGCGCGAGGCCGACGCCCGCATCACGTCGATCTACGGCATGCGCGACCAGTACATCCCCGGAGGGAGCCGCCTCGCCGGCGCGCGCGAGAACATCGCGGTGTCGGTGGTCGGCCACTTCGCGCTGCTCTCGAGCCCGAAGGTCCTCGACCTCATCGCCGCCCGGGTCTGAGGCCGGATCGGATTGGCCGGGCTCGCCGCCCGCGTGAGGCGCCTGCCGTGCGGCGCGACCTCGACCGGACGCGGGCCGACTCGGCGACGGGCCGAGCCGCCCGCCGTGCTCAGGACCAGGGCGTGAGCAGCACGAGCGGGATCTGCCGCTCGGTCTTCGTCTGGTACTCGGCGTAGTCCGGCCACGCGGCGACCGCGCGCTCCCACCAGGCCGCGCGCAGATCGCCCTCGAGCACGCTCGCGGTGAAGTCCTTCTTCACCGGCCCGTCCTGCAGCTCGACGTGCGGCTCCTTGAGCATGTTGCCGTACCAGACGGGGTGCTCGGGCGCGCCGCCCTTGGACGCGACGACCACGTACTCGCCCTCGTGCTCGACGCGCATCAGCGCGGTTTTGCGGAGCTTCCCGCTCTTCGAGCCGACGGTGGTCAGGACGATGATGGGGCGGCCTCGGAGGAGGTCGCCCTCGGCTCCGCCGGTCCGCTCGTAGAGCTCCGCCTGCTCGCGGGCCCACTCGGACGTGCTGGGTTCGTACTCTCCTGTCAGCGGCATGACTCCGATCGTACGGCCGCGGCGGCCCCGGCGGCCGACCCGCGTGCAGGAGGATGGAGCGGTGTTCTCCGCAGACCCGTTCGACCGAGCCCGCATCGCCCTCCTGCGCGACGACCTGATCCGCGCCCGCTACGGCGTGGACGCCGTGCGGGGGCTCTGGGGCGACGAAGCGGCCGAGGCGCTGCACCGAGGCGACCGGGTCCCCGCCCGCCGCGCCCTCGAGCGCAGCGGCGACCACGACGCGCTGCCCACCCTCGCCCGCTTGTTCCTCCTGGCCGATCCCGTCTCGGCCGACGACGCGGAGGAGGCGTTCGGCGCTCTCTCGCTGGAGGGAGCGGAGGAGCTCGGCCTGGTGCGCGTCGAGGCCGGAGCCGTCGTCACCGCGGCGCTCGACCTGCGGCCCTACGACGTGGTCGACCAGCGCGGCGCGGCCTCGTGGTGGATCGCCTCCGACCTCGGGGAGCTCGCCCTCGGCCGCGCGCTCGACGAGGACCACGTGCTCGGAGTCGGCGGCGCGAGCCTCACGCTGACCGGGCTGATGATCCAGCGGCCCGTCGGCCGCGTGCTCGATCTGGGGACCGGCTGCGGGATCCAGGCGCTGCACGCCTCCCGCCACGCCGAGCAGGTGGTCGCCACCGACATCTCCGAGCGCGCGCTCGCGCTCGCCTCCTTCACCGCGGCGCTCAACGGGATCGAGAACATCGAGTTCCGCCTCGGCAGCCTCTACGAGCCGGTCGCGGGCGAGCGCTTCGACCACATCGTCACGAACCCGCCGTTCGTCATCACGCCGCGCGCCGAGGGCGTCCCCTCCTACGAGTACCGGGACGGCGGGCTCGAGGGCGACGAGATCGTGCGCCGCGTGATCCTCGGAGCGGCCGAGCACCTGGTCCCCGGCGGTGTCGCGCAGCTCCTGGGGAACTGGGAGTACCGGGAGGGCGCGGACGCCTTCGACCGGATCGCGGACTGGCTCGCCGACGCCCGCAGTCCGCTGGAGCAGGCGCTCGAGGCGGGGCCGGAGGGGCTCGACGCCTGGATGGGCGGGACCGCCTCTCCGCTGGACGTCTGGGTCGTGGAGCGCGAGCGTCAGGACCCGGCGGTCTACGCCGAGACCTGGATCCGGGACGGCGGCACGACCCGCGGCCCCGCGTTCGACGCGCTGGTCGACGCCTGGCTGACCGACTTCGAGCGGCGCGGTGTGACCGGCGTCGGATTCGGCTACGTCACGCTCCGCCTGCCCGAGCAGCCCCGCCCGCCGATCCGCCGCCTCGAGCGCATCACCACGCCGGTGGCGACCGCAGGCCTGGGCGGGCACCTCGCCGCCTGCCTGGACGCGGCCGAGGCCCTCGCCCCGCTCGACGACCGCGCTCTGGCCGGCCTCGCCCTGGTGGTCGCCGGAGACGTCACGGAGGAGCGGCACTACTGGCCGGGCAACGACGATCCGACGGTGCTGCGGCTGCGCCAGGGCGGGGGCTTCGCGCGGGTGGAGGAGGTCGACACGGCGCTCGCCGCCGTGGTCGGCGCCTGCGACGGCGAGCTCTCGGTGGCGGCGATCGCGGCGGCGGTCGCCTCGCTCCTCCAGGTCGAGGAGGAGGCGGTGTCCGACTCGGTGCTGCCACGGGTGCGCGAGCTGGTGGCGACGGGCCTGCTGCGGCTGCCCTAAGGGGCGGGGGCGGCTAGAAGAGGGTGGCGGAGTCCTCGACGGCGGGAGCGGCGGGGGCGGCCGGAGCAGCCGGAGCAGCGGCGGTCGGCCATCCGGGCCCGGCGTCGACGGGCTGCCGGCGCTGGTAGGCGGTCGCGGCGCTCCGGGCGCGGACGTCGGCGGCCTCGTTCATCCGGTGGTTGGCGTGCCCCTTCACCCACTCGAAGGTGACGGCCCGGCCCTGCAGCTCCTCGTCGAGCGCCTTGATGATCTCGACGTTCATCACCGGCTTGCCGTCGGCCTTGCGCCAGCCCTTCCGCTTCCAGCCCGGCAGCCACTCGGTGCAGGCCTTGATGGCGTACTGGCTGTCGCAGAGGATGTGCAGCGGCTCCTCCTCCTGCGCGGTCGCGCGCAGCAGCTCGAGCACGGCGGTGAGCTCGCCGATGTTGTTCGTGCCGTGCGACCAGCCGCCCGCGGCCCAGCGCTCGTCGTCGACGTACCAGGCCCAGCCGGCGGGGCCGGGGTTGCCCAGTGCGGACCCGTCTGCGGCGGCGATGATGCTCACGTGCGTCTCTCCTCGTGCTCTCGGTGCTCGCGCCGGTGCGGCGCCCTCCGAGGGTAGTCGGCGGGCGGGGCGGTCCGCGGCGCGCGGCGCGGAGTCAGGCGGAGGAGGAGCGGCGCGCGATCGTCACGCACGTCGAGTACGGCATCGCAACGGTCCGGCTCTCGCCGAACTCCTCGTCCAGCACGGCGTCGACCGCCGCGAGGACCGCGGCGCGCTCCTCGTCGGGCATCGCGATCACGTAGCTGCGGGACGCGAACATGTCGCGCACGCCGGCGCGGTCCAGCTCGAAGGACCACTCGAAGGCGGCGAACGCCACCCGCTCCAGAGCGGAGCCGAGCGGCGGGCGGAGCGTCTCGAACCGCTCGGCGGTGGACGCTCCGGCGACCTCGCCCAGCCGGTGCACCCAGGGGACCGACTCGTCGCGGATGTTCCACACCAGCGCGAGCACGCCCTCCGGCACCAGGACCCGGGCGACCTCGGCTCCCGCGCGCTCGGCGTCGACCCAGTGCCACGACTGCGCGGCGGTGACGAGCTCCGCGGAGGCGTCCGCGGCCGGGATCGCCTCGGCCGTCCCCTCCTCGGGGCGGACCCCGGGCAGATTCGACGCGAGGCGCGCGAGCATCTCCGCGTCGGGCTCGACCGCGGTGACGTCGAGGCCGCGGGACGCGAGCGACGCGGTGAACTTGCCCGTTCCCGCGCCCAGGTCCACGGCGCGCAGCCGGGCGGAGGCATCGGCTCCCGCCGCACGGGCCCGCTCCGGGACGAAGGCGCCCGCCACCCGCGCGGGAGCGTGCCCCACGATCCAGTCGACGGCGTCGTCCGGGTACCCGGGGCGCCCGCGGTCGTAGGCGTCGACCGCGCTGCCGAAGGAGCGTCCGAGCCCGCTCATCGCGCGTCCGCCGCTCGCGCGAGCACGTCCACCGCGTAGCCGTAGCCGGCGATCCCCGCGCCGACGATCACGGCCACCGCGACGTCCGAGAGGTAGGAGTGCTGCCGGAACGCCTCGCGGCGGTGCACGTTGCTCACGTGCACCTCGACCATCGGCAGCTCGGTCGCGAGGACGGCGTCGCGGATCGCGATCGACGTGTGCGTGTACGCCCCGGCGTTGAGCACCACTCCCGAGACGGTGCCGCGGGCCGCGTGCAGCCGGTCGACGATCGCGCCCTCGGAGCTGCTCTGGAAGGTCTCGACCGTGAAGCCGTGCCGCTCGGCCGCCTCCGCCGCCAGCGCCTCGGCGTCGGCGAGGGTGTCCGAGCCGTAGAGCTCGGGCTCGCGGGTGCCGAGCAGGTTCAGGTTCGGGCCGTTGAGGACGAGGATCGGCAGCTTCACGCTCCGACCCTAGCGCCGGGCGTCCCCGCGAGCGGGAGCGGCGGCAGCGCCGCTCGCAGCAGGATCAGCTCGCGCGCATGGGCGTCCAGGCGCCGGTCCTCCTCGGTGCGCAGCTCGAGAGGCGGGACCGGCTCGGCCGTGCTGTCGGCGCCCCGCACCACGAAGACGCTCCGGCACTGCGTGGTCAGCTCCAGCTCGCCGGTCCGCGGGTCCCCGGAGCGCACGTGCACCGCCAGGTGCATGCTCCGCGCGCTCGTGTGGATGAGGCGCGCCTCCACCTCGACGAGGTGCCCGATGCGCACCGGACGGTAGAAGTGGATCCCGCCCGAGTAGACGGCCACCGCGTCACGGCCGGTCCATCGCTGCGCGACCGCGTCCGCCGCCTCGTCGATCCAGCGCATCACGATCCCGCCGTGGGCGTTGCCGCCCCAGTTCACGTCGCCCGGCGCCGCGAGGAAGCGGAACACGATCCGCGGACCGGTGCCCTCCTCGGTGTACTCCTGCGCCCGCATCACGTCGTGCAGCCGTCGGCGGCCCTCGATGCGGGCGGCGGCGCCCTCGGCGAGGGACAGGTCCTCGATCGAGCGGGGCCTCCACTCGGGGACCGATCGCGGCCTCTTCCCGTCGTCGACGGCGACGAACACGAGGAGGCAGTGCGTCGCGTCCTCGTAGACGCCGGTCCGCGGATCCGCCTGCGCGACCTGCACCAGCACGTGCATGCTCGTGCGCCCGGTGTGGATGACGCGGGCGGTCGCCTCGATCAGGTTGCCGACCGAGATGGGCCGGGTGAAGTGGACGTTCCCGACGTACGCCGTCACGCAGTAGCCGCCGCTCCAGCCCACGGCGCAGGCGTAGCCGGCCTTGTCGATCCACTCGAGGACGCGGCCCGCCTGGGCGCTGCGGCCGTCTGCGGTGGCGTCCTGCGGAGCGGCGAGGAAGCGGAGCGTGATGCGGTCGGTCATGGTGCCCGTCGTCGTGGGAGCGGAAGGGGGAGTGGACCCGCGGGGGTGCGAGGAGAGGGGGATGATCCGCCCGCGGGCCACAGGGGTGTCCGGCCGCAGCCGGCTCGGTTCGGGGGATCAGGCCGCCAGCGGCAGCTTCTCGGCGAGGAGCCGGAGCCGCAGGGCCTGGAGCTCGGCGGTCAGCTCGGGCGGAAGGCGGTCGCCGAACCGCGCGAAGAACTCCTCCGTGAGCGCGCACTCCTCCAGCCACGCCTCGACCGGGACGGAGAACAGCTCCTCCTTCTGGGCCGCGGAGAGCAGGAGCCCGTGCGTGTTGATCGCGAGCGGCAGGTCGCCCAGGGGGCTCCGTCGCGCCTCCGCGAGCCCCTCCAGGCGGCGGACGAGCCACTGCAGCACCCGCGCGTTCTCGCCGAAGCCGGGCCAGAGGAACTCGCCGTCCGCGTCCTTCCGGAACCAGTTGACCTGGAACACGGCCGGCGCCGCATCGCCGAGCTCGGCACCGATCGCGAGCCAGTGCGCGAAGTAGTCGGCCATGTTGTAGCCGCAGAAGGGGAGCATCGCGAACGGGTCGCGGCGCAGCTCCCCGACCGTGCCCTCCGCGGCCGCGGTCTTCTCGGAGGCGACGGTCGCTCCCAGGAAGACGCCGTGCTGCCACGAGGTGGCCTGCGTGACCAGCGGGACGTTGCTCGCCCGCCGGCCGCCGAAGACGATCGCGTCCAGCGGCACGCCCTCATGGGCGTCCCAATCGGCGGAGAGCGACGGGCACTGCACGGCCGGAGCGGTGAAGCGGGAGTTGGGGTGCGCGGCGGGCGTGCCGGACTCCGGCGTCCACGGCTGCCCGCGCCAGTCGGTCAGCCGCTCCGGGACCTCGTCGGTCAGGCCCTCCCACCACACGTCGCCGTCCTCGCGGAGCGCGACGTTGGTGAAGATCGTGTTGCCCCAGAGCGTCTGCACGGCGTTCGGGTTCGAGCTCTCCCCGGTGCCGGGAGCGACGCCGAAGAAGCCCGTCTCCGGGTTCATCGCCCAGAGGCGTCCGTCCGTCCCGCGGCGCATCCAGGTGATGTCGTCCCCCAGTGTCTCGACCCGCCAGCCGGGGATCGCGGGCTGCATCATCGCGAGGTTGGTCTTGCCGCACGCGCTCGGGAAGGCGGCTGCGACGTGGTAGCGCCGGCCCTCGGGGGAGACGATGCGGATGAGCAGCATGTGCTCGGCGAGCCAGCCCTCCTCGCGCCCCATCGCCGAGGCGATGCGCAGGGCGAAGCACTTCTTCGCCAGCAGGGCGTTGCCGCCGTAGCCGGAGCCGTACGAGACGATCTCGCGCGTCTCGGGGAACTGGGTGATGTACTTCACCGGGCTGCACGGCCAGGCGACGTCCTCGCGGGTGACGCCGTCGGCGTCGCGGAGGGGCAGCCCCACGGTGTGCACGCCGCGGACGAACGGGGTCTCCTCGGTGAAGGCGGCGAGCGGCTCGGAGCCCACGCGCGCCATGATCCGCAGGTTCAGCACCGCGTAGGCCGAGTCGGTGACCTGGACGCCCAGCTGCGAGAGCGGACCGCCGACGGGCCCCATCGAGAACGGGACGACGTACATCGTCCGTCCGCGCATCGCTCCGTCCAGGAGGGGAGCGAGCTCGGCCCTCATCGCGCCGGGCTCGCGCCAGTTGTTGGTCGGTCCCGCGTCGGCCTCGTCGACAGTGCAGATGAAGGTGCGGTCCTCGACCCGGGCGACGTCGTCCGGGTCGGTACGGGCCAGGAACGAGCCGGGCCGCCACTCCGGGTTGAGCGGGAGGAGCGTGCCGGAGGCGACGAGCCGCTCGGTCAGGCGGTACCACTCGGCGGGGGAGCCGTCGCTCCACTCGATCGCGTCGGGCTTCAGGATCGCGGCGGTCTCGCGCACCCAGCGGCGGAGGGCGAGCGGCGCCGGCGGCACGACGGGCGCGGGGACGGACGTCGGCGCGGTCATGGTGCTCGGCTCGAGTCGGACGGTGTTGCTGTAGATGCTCATGCTGGCTCCGCTTTCGGTGGTCGTCGTCGACGGGGGTGGGGAGTCGCCGGCCGCAGCCGGGGAGAGGCCGGCCGGGCCGGGAGGGGCACTCGGTGGCGCCTCAGGCCAGGATGGAGGAGGATCAAGGGGTATTCCCGGCGCTCAGGCGGTCAAGAAACGGTCTTTTTGCGCTTCCGTCACAACAGATCGCTGGAGCTCGCCGTGTCCGATCCCTCGACGCCCGCACCGGGCTCCGACGCCGTGCTGCTCGGGCAGCGCCTGCGCCACTTCCGCACCCGGCGCGGGCTGACCCTCGGGCAGCTCGCGGAGCGCGTCGACGTGTCGGGGAGCCAGCTCTCGCTGATCGAGACGGGCCGACGCGAGCCGCGCCTCTCCCTCCTCCAGCGCCTCGCGGCCGCGCTCGGCGTCGAGCTGGCGGCGCTGCTCTCGGACGAGCCGCCGAGCGAGCGGGCCGCGCTGGAGATCGAGCTGGCGCGCGTGCAGAAGGGATCGCTCTACCGCTCGCTCAGCCTGCCCGAGTTCAAGGTCAACAAGGGGCTGAGCACGCCCGTGCTGGAGGCGTTCCTCGGCGTCTACCGCGAGCTCGCCCGCCGCCGGAGCGAGGCCAGCGCCACGCCGGAGGAGGCGCGCCGGGCCAACACCGCCCAGCGGCTCCAGCTGCGCGAGCGCAGCTCCTACCTGCCCGAGATCGAGGAGGTGGCGGGTGAGATGCTCCGCACCGTCGGGCACCGCGGAGGAGCACTGACCCACAGCTCCGTCTCGAAGATGGCCCGGCACCTCGGCTTCGAGATCATCCACGTCGGCGACCTGCCGCACTCGGCGCGATCGGTGATCGACCTCGCCAACGGCAGGATCTACCTCCCGCCCGCCTCGATCCCGGGAGGGCACGGCCTGAGGGCGCTCGCGCTGCAGGCGATGGCGCACCGCCTCCTCGGGCACGAGCGGCCGGTGACCTACGCCGACTTCCTCCGGCAGCGCCTCGAGATCAACTACTTCGCCGCCGCCTGCCTGATGCCGCTGGAGCCGGCCGTCGCGTTCCTCCAGGAGGCGAAGCGCGAGCGGGACATCTCGGTGGAGGACTTCCGGGACGGCTTCGGCGTCACCCACGAGGCCGCCGCCCTGCGCTTCACGAACCTGCTCACCTCGCACCTCGACATCCGGATGCACTTCCTGCGGGTGCTGGGGGACGGCTCCATCCAGAAGGCCTACGAGAACGACGGGCTGCCGCTGCCGACCGATGTCACCGGTGCCGTCGAGGGCCAGGTCGTCTGCCGCTACTGGTCGGCGCGCTCGGCGTTCACCCGGACCAACCGGACGACGGAGTACTACCAGTACGTCGACACCCCGGCGGGCACCTTCTGGTCGGCGTCGCAGACCGGGACGACCGCCACGGAGGAGTTCTCGATCACCGTGGGAGTCCCCTTCGCCGAGGCCCGCTTCTTCCGAGGCCGCGACACCGACCGCCGCGAGCTCTCCCGCTGCCCCGACGAGTCCTGCTGCCGGCGCGCCCCGTCGGAGCTCGCCGCGCGCTGGGACGGCAACGCCTGGCCGAGTGCGCGCCTGCACGCGCACGTGCTCGCGCCGCTGCCGTCGGGCACCTTCCCCGGCATCGACGACGCCGAGGTCTACGAGTTCCTCGACGCGCACGCCCGCGAGTCCTGACCCGCTCTCGCCTCACCCTTCCCCTTCCGCGAGATGCCACTTCGGTACGCCCGCACCGGCGTGTCGCGTACCGAAGTGGCATCTCGCGGAGGGGGCTGTGGAAAACTTCTGCGAGGGCAGGGGCGGGTCGGACATCCTCGGGGCATGGACAGCGGGCAGGCCGGGGTGACGGCGTCGAGGGACGGCACGACCAGGCGCGGGCTGGCGGCCGAGCACCCGGTCGTCGTGTTCCGCGGGGCGCGGGCGGCGGTGGAGCCGCTCACCTTCGAGGAGCGGATCCGGGCTTACGGCGCGGTCATGCGCCCTGGCGAGTTCTTCTCGCACGCCACGGCGGCGCACCTGCTCGGCCTCCCGGGTCCGCGTCCCGGCGTGACGACGCCGCTCCACGTGTCCGTGGCGCCGCCCCAGCGCGCCGCACGCCGGATCGGTGTCCGCTCGCACCATCTGTGGGACCCCGCGGTCACGGTGATCGACGCGGGCTACCCGGTCGCCGACCCGGCGTCCACGTTCTGCCACCTGTCCGACTCGCTCTCCCTCGAGGACCTGGTCGTCCTCGGCGACGCGATCGTCGGGCGCGACGAGGAGGGGGAACGGCGCGGGTGGCGCATCGACCCGGAGGCGCTGACCTCTCGTGCGGTCTCGTTCCGGGCCCGCGGCGGGCGGCGGGCCCGCGAGGCGGTGCCCTGGGTGCGGGCGGGCGCGGAGTCCCCGATGGAGACGCGGCTGCGCCTCCTGCTCCTGCGGGCCGGGCTTCCGGAGCCGGAGCTGAACGTCGAGCTGTACGACGACGAGGGCCGGTTCGTCGCGCGGGTGGACCTCGTCTACCGCGACCGACGTGTCGTAGTCGAGTACGACGGCGACCAGCACCGCACGGACCGCGGGCAGTACGAGCGCGATATCCGGCGCGCCGAGGCGATCGAGGCTCTCGGCTACCGGGTCGTCCGGGTGCGCTCCGCCGGCGTGCTCCTCCACCCCGAGGAGACCGTCGCCCGCGTGCGGCGGGCCCTGCTCGGCTGAGCTCCGCGAGATGCCACTTCGGTACGCCCGCCTCGGCGTGTCGCGTACC
Source organism: Rathayibacter sp. AY1B6 (assembly GCF_002932755.1). Taxonomy (NCBI): domain Bacteria; kingdom Bacillati; phylum Actinomycetota; class Actinomycetes; order Micrococcales; family Microbacteriaceae; genus Rathayibacter; species Rathayibacter sp. AY1B6. Next base: position 154,326 of record NZ_PSWL01000001.1, on the reverse strand, counting down.
CAAGTGGCATCTCGCGGGGAGGGCCCGCGGGCGTCAGTCGGAGATCAGGGCGCGGGCCGTGCCCTCGTCGAGGATGAGGTCGGTGATGAGGCCGGCCGCCAGGGCGCCGCGCAGGCCCGGCAGCTTCGAGGCGCCCGACACGACGCAGATCCGGCGCGACGCGCGGCGCACCGTGGAGAGGTCCGGACCGCTTGCACGTTCGTTCATGGGGATGTCGTCCCAGCTCCCGTCGGACCGGTAGAACACCGTCGCGACGTCGCCGACGACCCCGGAGCCACTGAGCGAGGTGAAGTCGCTCGGCTCCAGGTAGCCGCCGATGTAGACCTTCGAGGGGACCGCCGCGAACGGCGACCCGAGCCCGAACAGCGCCACGTCCATCCGCTGCTGCAGCTCCAGGACCCGGCGGGTGGAGCGCTCGCGCCACACGGCCTGCTTGGTGGTCGGGTCGTCGAAGAACGCCGGCACCGGGAACTGCTGGACCTTCGCGGCGTACGCGTCGCCGAAGCGGCGGAGGATCTCGCTCGAGTAGTTGATGCCCGTGGTCTCGGTGTTGCCGGCGCCGTTCAGCTGCACGATCTGCGTGTTGTGCGTCTCCTTGGCGATCAGGTGGCGGCTGATCGCGCTCATCGTGGAGCCCCAGGCGATGCCGACGATCATGTTCGAGTCGATGAACTGCCCGAGGATCCTCGCCGCGGACAGGGCGACCCGTTCGAGCCGGTCGATCTCGCTGGTGTGGTCCGGCACCGGCACGATGTGCGCCGTGATGTCGAAGTGGGACCTCACCTCGGCCGACAGGGCGCTCGCCCGGTCGAGGGGGGAGCGGATCTGGATGTCGACCAGGCCGGTCGCGCGGGCGTGGGAGAGCAGGCGGGAGACCGAGGAGCGCGACGTGTGCAGCTCGTGCGCGATCGCGTCCATCGTCAGATCCTGCATGTAGTACAGCTGGGCCGCACGCAGCGCGTCCCGCGTCTTGTCGGGATGGGTCGCGTGGGTCGTCTCGTCGAGTTCGACGACCGGTCTCACCGGGGTCATAGCGCTCCCTGCACGGATTTCCACCCGTCTTGACCGGATGTGTTGTCGGGTCAAGGATGACTGTATTCCTCCGCGAAATCAATCGTCCATCCGCCCGGCGGAGGATGGACGCAGGCTCCACGGAACACCTACGACACGAAGGCGAGTACGAAGTGGCACAGTCCGACGGAACTCCCGGAAACTCCGCTCTGCGTGAGAGCGTCGCCGCTCTCCGCGACAACCCCCGCGCCACCGTCCTGGTGATCGGCGGCGGCATCAACGGCATCGGCACGTTCCGCGAGCTCGCGCTCAACGGCGTCGACGTCGCGCTCGTCGAGCGGGGCGACTACGTCTCCGGTGCCTCGAGCGCCTCGAGCCACATGATCCACGGCGGCATCCGCTACCTCGAGAACGGCGAGTTCCGACTCGTCAACGAGGGTGTGCACGAGCGCAACGGCCTGCTGAAGATCGCTCCCCATTACGTGAAGCCGCTGCAGACGACGATCCCGATCTACTCGACGTTCTCGGGCATCCTCGCGGCCCCGCTGCGCTTCCTCACCCACAAGTCGGGCAAGCCGCAGGAGCGCGGCGCGCTGCTGATCAAGGTCGGCCTCACGATGTACGACTTCTTCTCCCGCGACGGCGGCACGGTCCCGCGCCACCAGTTCCACGGGCGCAAGCGCTCGCTGAACGAGCTCCCCAAGCTCGACCCGAAGATCAAGTACACCGCCACCTACTTCGACGCCTCCGTGCACGAGCCCGAGCGCCTCGCGCTCGACGTGCTGCACGATGCGCTCATCGGCGGCAAGAAGGCCCGCGCGGCCAACTACGTCGAGGCCGTCGGCGCCGACGAGAAGGGCGTCGTCCTCCGCGACCGCGAGTCCGGCGAGGAGTTCACGTTCGCCGCGGACGTCGTCGTCAACGTCTCCGGGCCTTGGACCGACTTCACCAACACGGCCCTCGGCACGACCACGAAGTTCATGGGCGGCACCAAGGGCTCCCACATCGTGCTCGACAACCCCGAGCTGGTCGAGGCCTGCGAGGGCCGCGAGATGTTCTTCGAGCACAGCGACGGCCGCATCGTCCTCATCTACCCGCTCAAGGGCCGCGTGATGGTCGGCACGACCGACATCGACGCCGACCCCACGAAGCCGGCGGTGTGCACGGAGGAGGAGATCGACTACTTCTTCGAGCTCGTCAACCACGTCTTCCCGGCGATCCGCGTGGACCGCTCGCAGATCGTGTTCAAGTTCTCCGGCATCCGCCCGCTGCCGCGCCACGACGACGAGGCGCCCGGCTTCGTCTCCCGCGACTACCGCATCGAGCCCTCGACGCTCGCCGGCAACGGCTCGCCCGTGCTCAGCCTGGTCGGCGGCAAGTGGACGACGTTCCGCGCCCTGTCCGAGCACCTCTCGAACGAGGTCTTCAAGCGGATCGGCGTGACGCGTCGCGTCTCGACCGTGAAGACCCCCATCGGAGGCGGCAAGGGCTTCCCGCGCACCGACGCGTCCCGCGCGCAGTGGATCAGCCAGCACCGCTCCGGCCTGTCCTCGGCCCGGACGGGCCAGCTGCTCGAGCGCTACGGCACCCGCGCGCAGGAGGTCATCGAGGCCCTGGCCGACGGACACGACGAGGCGCTCGACTTCGACAAGGACTTCACCACCGGTGAGATCCGCTACCTCGCCCAGCGCGAGAGCGTGGTGCACCTGATCGACCTGGTCATGCGCCGCACCAACCACGCCTTCACGGGCGGCCTGAGCCGCGAGCTCCTCGACGAGCTCGCCGAGCACACCGGCGCCGTGCTGGGCTGGGACGACGCGAAGCGGGCGTCCGAGGTCGACGCGACCATCGCGCACCTCAAGGAGTACAACGGCGTCGACGTCGGGGGCACTTCGGTGCAGACCCCGACGGCCGTGCCCGCCTCCTGATCGGCGATCAGGCGCGGATCGACGGAAGCCCCGGACCGAGGACCACCTCGACCGGGGCTTCTGTCGCGACAACGCACAAACGTGCACGCGCCGTTCCTTGTCGCTAGGACAGGGCGCCGATAACTTCACACCGTCGGGCATCGAAGCCCGCCGCGGGCGCCTGTGCGCGTCCGTCTTACGAAAAGGAAAAGGTCAACGTGGACAATCTCGGAGTGGTCTTCCTCGCCGAAGTCGTGGGAACGGCCATGCTCGTGCTCCTCGGCTGCGGTGTCGTCGCCAACGTCGCGCTCGTGAAGAGCAAGGGTCTCAACGGCGGAACCCTCATGGTCAACATCGGCTGGGGCTTCGCGGTCTTCGCCGGCGTGATCGTCTCGTACAACTCGGGGGCGCACCTCAACCCCGCGGTCACCCTCGGCCTCGTCGCGAGCGGTGCGACCGAGTTCGGTTCCGGCGTGCCCGTCAACATCGTCTCGATCCTCGTCTACATCCTCGCCCAGATGATCGGTGCGATCCTCGGCGCCGTGTTCTGCTGGCTCGCCTACAAGCAGCACTTCGACGAGGAGCCCGACGCGGCCAACAAGCTCGGCGTCTTCTCGACCGGCCCGGCGATCCGCTCGTACGGCTGGAACTTCGTCACCGAGGTCATCGGCACCTTCGTCCTCGTCTTCGTCGTCATCGGCTTCGGCGGCGGACGTCAGGGCGACGGCGGTCTGGCCGCACTCGGTGCGCTGCCCGTCGCCATCCTGGTGATCGCGATCGGCGCCTCCCTCGGCGGCCCGACCGGCTACGCCATCAACCCCGCCCGCGACCTCGGCCCCCGCATCGCGCACGCGCTGCTGCCGATCAAGGGCAAGGGCTCGAGCGACTGGAGCTACGCCTGGGTGCCCGTCGCCGGCCCGATCGTCGGTGGTGTGCTCGCGGGCCTCGCCTCGCTCGTGCTGCTCCCGGTCCTCTAGACCGCCGCGCTTCCTCTCACCCCCGTTACGAAGGAGTAATCATTCATGGCTGACTACGTCATCGCTATCGACCAGGGGACCACGTCGTCCCGCGCGATCATCTTCGACAAGAAGGGATCGATCGTCTCCACCGGCCAGAAGGAGCACGAGCAGATCTTCCCGCGCGCCGGATGGGTCGAGCACGACCCGATCGAGATCTGGAACAACGTCCGCGAGGTGATCGGCCAGGCGCTCTCCCGCGCCGACCTGACCCGCCACGACATCGCCTCCGTCGGCATCACCAACCAGCGCGAGACCGCTGTCGTCTGGGACAGGACGACCGGCAAGCCCGTCTACAACGCCATCGTCTGGCAGGATACCCGCACCCAGTCGATCGTCGACCGCCTCGCGGGCGACGAGGGCGCGGACCGCTTCAAGTCGATCGTGGGCCTCCCGCTCGCGACCTACTTCTCCGGGACCAAGATCGTCTGGATCCTCGAGAACGTCGAGGGTGCGCGCGAGAAGGCCGAGGCGGGCGACCTGATCTTCGGCACGACGGACACCTGGGTCCTCTGGAACCTGACCGGCGGCATCGACGGCGGCGTCCACAAGACCGACGTCACCAACGCCTCCCGCACCCTGTTCCTCGACCTCGAGACCCTCGAGTGGCGCGACGACATCCTCGAGGCCTTCGGGGTCCCGAAGTCGATGCTCCCCGAGGTCTGCTCCTCCTCCGAGGTCTACGGCCACGTCGAGTCCTCGTCGCTGCTGCGCGAGGTCCCGATCGCCGGCATCCTCGGCGACCAGCAGGCCGCGACCTTCGGCCAGGCGGCGTTCGATCCGGGCGAGGCGAAGAACACCTACGGCACCGGAAACTTCCTGATCTTCAACACGGGCACCGAGATCGTCCACTCGAAGAACGGGCTGCTGACGACCATCGGCTACAAGCTCGGCGACGGCGAGGTGCACTACGCGCTCGAGGGCTCGATCGCGGTCTCCGGCTCGCTGATCCAGTGGCTGCGCGACAACCTGGGGCTCATCGGCTCGGCCCCCGAGGTCGAGGCACTGGCCGCCACGGTCGAGGACAACGGAGGCGCGTACTTCGTCCCCGCCTTCTCGGGTCTGTTCGCCCCCTACTGGCGCTCCGACGCGCGGGGAGCCCTCGTCGGCCTCACCCGCTACGTCAACAAGGGCCACATCGCCCGCGCCGCGCTCGAGGCGACCGCCTTCCAGACCCGCGAGGTCCTGGACGCGGTCAACGCCGACTCCGGCGTCCCCCTGCAGGAGCTCAAGGTCGACGGCGGCATGATCGCCAACAACCTGCTCATGCAGTTCCAGGCCGACATCCTCGGCGTCCCGGTCGTCCGACCCGTCGTCGCGGAGACCACGGCGCTCGGAGCGGCCTACGCGGCCGGTCTCGCGGTCGGCTTCTGGGAGAACCTCGACGACCTGCGCCAGAACTGGCAGGAGGACTCGCGCTGGACCCCGCAGATGGACCAGGACGAGGCCGCCCGCCAGTACCGCCTCTGGAAGAAGGCCGTCACTAAGACCTTCGACTGGATCGACGAGGACGTGCAGTAGCACCGCACCGCTGAACGACGAGGGCCCGCGCACGCAGAGTGCGTGGGCCCTCGTGCGTGGATCTCGATACGCCCGCTGCGCGGGCTGCTCGATCAGCACGGGGTGGATCGCTGCGCGGGCTGCTCGATCGACAGGCGCGAGGAGCGGCCGCTTTCATGCTGGTCGAGTAGCGCGCAGCGCGTATCGAGACCCGCCCCGGGGGAGCTCCGTCAGAGCAGCGGGCGCCGACGCCCCGTCGCGACCGCGAGGAGCGCGAGGGCCAGCAGCCGGGCCGGACCCGCCAGTACGGCCGCGGCCGTGGGCGGCGCGGACGCCGACAGCGCGGCGAGGGGCACGGCGTCCTCGAGGACGGTGCCGCTCGTGAAGGTCACGACGCTGAGCGGCGCCAGGGCCGCGAAGAGCACGAAGAGCGGTGCCCGGACGATCGTGCCGACCAGCGCGCCCCAGATCGCGCCACCGACACCAGCCACGGGCACGAGGGTCACGACGCCGACGTCCGGGGTGCGACGATCATTGATGCGCGCCACGGGTGAGGTCGGTTCGCGCCTCTGGCCCTACCTGCCGACCTCGATGCTAGACATATCCGTATGAGTGATGCAGCGGTGAAGAAACGACTCCCGGCACGGCGGTGGCTGTCGTGAGATCCCGTTCCGACCTCGTCGTCCTCGTCGTCCTCGGTCTGTACGGTCTCGTCCGGGTCGTCCTCGAGGCCCCTGCGGTCGTCGTATCGCCGAGCGCGCTCGGGATCGTGTCGCTGTGCACCTCCGCCGTGCTCCTCGTCGTGGCGATCGCGGCGCTCGCCCTCGAGCTGCGGCACCGACGGAGGAAGCGTGCTGCTGCGGTCTCGACCGCCGCCGCCCAGATGGGCCGAGAGGCCGTCGGCGGGTAGTGGAGCCGGCCCGTCGGCCCGCGTCAGCGCCCACCGCGCGTCGACCTCCCGTCACGCTGGTCGATCAGCCCCGCAGGGGCGTATCGGGACCCGCCATCGTCAGCAGGGCGGGGCAGCAGACGAATGCTCTGATGCTGGTGGATCTCGCTACGCCCGCTGCGCGGGCTACTCGATCAGCACGGGGTAGTCCCCACTTCGACGAAGCGACCTTCCCTCTGAGTGCCGCCGCCGATCGAGACGCCGGACCGGGACCGCTCAGCCCGTGAGCCCCGCGACCGCGTCGAGCTCGTCCAGCGAGCCGATCCGGCGCACGCCCAGCTCGACCGCTTCGGGCGGCAGCTCGCGCCCGTGCTCGGGACCGCCGACGCGGTCGAGCCAGACGCCGCGCACGCCCGCAGCGGCCGCGCCGATCGCGTCGGTGCCGAGCCGGTCGCCGACGTAGAGCGCCTCCGCCGGGGACACGCCGAACCGCTCGCAGGCGATGGCGAAGATCCGGGCGTCCGGCTTGGTGACGCCGACGTCGCCCGAGGCGATGACGTGCTCGAAGCGCCCTGAGAGGCCCGTGCCCTCGATCTTCCCCAGCTGGAAGTCGAGTACACCGTTGGTGATGACGCCGAGGCGGACCCCGGCGGCGTCGAGCCGGTCGAGCACCGGCAGCGCGTCGTCGTGCAGCGTCCAGGCGGCGACGTAGTGCTCGAGGTACCCGCGGAACCAGGAGCTCGCCTCCTCGGGAGTCAGCGCGACTCCGGCCTCCGCGGCGAAGTCCGTGGCGCGCGCCCGCCGCTGGCCCTCGTAGTCGAGCTCGCCCGCGAGGTAGCGGTGGTAGTGCTCCTCCTCGAGCAGGTGCCAGCGGCGCTGCACGTCGGCCGGCTCGCCGGCGTACGCGTCGCCGAGCGAGGCGGCGTAGGCGGCGATCCCCTCCCGCACGGCGCGGGCATGGGCAAAGAGCGTGTCGTCGAGGTCGAAGAGCGCGAGCCGCAGCACGGCCGGCTCAGCGGACGCGGCGGAGGAGGCCGACGGAGTCGTAGACCGCGGCGAGCGTGCGCTCCGCGGTCTCGGAGGCGCGGTCGGCGGCGCGGGAGAGGACGCGATCGAGCTCGGCCGGGTCGGCGAGCAGCTCGGCGGTCCGGGTGCGGATCGGGTCGAAGGTGGCGGCGACCACCTCGACGAGGCCCTTCTTCAGATCCCCGTACCCGCGGCCCGCGTACTCCTGCTCCAGCGACTCGATGGACCGGTCGGCGAGCACGGAGTAGATGGTCAGCAGGTTCGAGACGCCGGGCTTCGCCGCCCGGTCGAAGCGCACCTCCGACTCGGTGTCGGTCACGGCGCGCATGATCTTCTTGGCGGTCGCCTTCGGCTCGTCGAGCACGCTGAGCAGGCCCGCATCCGACTCCGCCGACTTCGACATCTTGGCGCCCGGGTTCTGCAGGTCGAAGATCTTCGCCGTCTCGCGCACGATGTGCGGTTCCGGCACGGCGAAGGTCTCGCCGAAGCGCGAGTTGAAGCGCGCGGCGAGATCGCGGGTGAGCTCCAGGTGCTGGCGCTGGTCCTCGCCGACCGGCACCGCGTCCGTCTGGTACAGCAGGATGTCGGCCGCCATCAGGATCGGGTAGGTGAAGAGGCCCACGGAGGCCGCCTCCGTGCCCTGCTTCGCCGACTTGTCCTTGAACTGCGTCATCCGGCTGGCCTCGCCGAAGCCGGTCAGGGTGTTGAGGACCCAGGCGAGCTCTGCGTGCGCGGGCACGTGCGACTGGATGAAGAGGGTCGACCGGGCGGGATCGATGCCCGCGGCGATGTACTGCGCGGCGGTGGCACGGGTGCGATCGCGGAGCTGCTGCGGATCCTGCGGGACCGTGATCGCGTGCAGGTCGACGACGCAGAAGTAGGCGTCGAAGTCCTCCTGCATCGCGACCCACTGGGTCAGCGCGCCGATGTAGTTGCCGAGGTGCAGCGACCCGGAGGAGGGCTGCATGCCGGAGAAGATGACGGGCTTCGCGCCCGGGGTGCTGGGAGTCATGGGTGGCCTCGAGGGGTCGGGATCGCGGGGGAGAGGGTCAGAGCTCGTAGTCGACGACCACGGGGGAGTGGTCGGACCAGCGGGTGTCGTAGGAGGCGGCGCGGTCTACCTCGTAGCTGCGGGCGAGGTCGGCGAGCGCGGGCGTGGCGAGCTGGTAGTCGAGGCGCCAGCCGGTGTCGGTGTCGAACGCCTGGCCGCGCTGCGACCACCACGTGTAGGGTCCGGGCACCTCGCCCGCGAACCGGCGGCCGAGGTCGACCCAGCCGAGTCCTGCACCGGCGTTGTAGTCCGGGTCGCCCTCGGCGCCGACGAAGCGGTCGAAGTAGGCGCGCTCCTCCGGGAGGAAGCCGGCCTTCTTGACGTTGCCCTTCCAGTTCTTGATGTCGAGCGTGCGGTGCCCGACGTTGAGGTCGCCCATCACGACGGCGAGCTCGCTGTGCGCCCGGATCTCGGGCAGGCGCGCCTCCATCGCGTCGAGGAAGCGGTACTTCTCGACCTGCTTGGGGGTGCCGACCTCGCCCGAGTGGACGTAGGTGGAGACGACGGTGATCGAGCGGCCGCCGACCTCGTAGTCGGCCTCGAGCCAGCGTCCGGCCGAGTCGAAGTCGTCGGCGCCGAACGTCACGCGGTGGATCGTGGCGCGCTTGCGGGAGGCGAGCGCGACTCCGGCACGGCCCTTGGCGGTCGCCTCGTCGTGCAGCACGTCCCACTCGTCGCCGAGCAGTCCGGTGAGGTCGTCGGTGGAGGCGCGGACCTCCTGCAGGGCCAGGACGTCGACGTCGCGGGCGGCGAGCCAGTCGCCCATCCCCTTGCGGTAGGCGGCGCGGACGCCGTTCACGTTGACGGAGGCGATGCGGAGGGTGCTGGATGTCACCCGGACATTCTACGGAAGGGGTCCGACACAGACGCGCGGGCGGGGGCCGCTCCGGACCCACCGCCGTGCGATCTGCAGGGGACGAGCCGCTCCCGGGCGCCTCCTCCTCGCAGGATCGCCCCTTCGGCTCGGATCCCCTGCAGACTGCACGCCCCCCTGCAGACGGCACGCCCCCCTGCAGACGGCACGCCCCCCCTGCAGACCGCACACCCCCGGGGAACGCGGAAGCCGGCGGCCGCCTCGCGCGACTCCCTCGGAGAGGGGGGAGGAGCGCGGAGGCGACCGCCGGCGGGACCGCTCAGGACGGTCGGTCGGTGGAGATCAGGCGGGGACGGCCTGCGCGGCGGCGGGCTCGGGCACCTCGGCGACCACGGGGGCGCGCTTGATGCTCTTCGCGATGATCACGCAGACGGCCGTGACCACCATGCCCACCAGGATGGCGACCAGGTAGAGGAGCGGCTGCCCGACCAGTCCGGTCACCCAGACGCCGCCGTGCGGGGCGCGGAGGGTGGATCCGAAGAGGGCGACGAGCGCCCCCGTGACAGCCGAGCCGACCATGGCGGACGGGATGACGCGGAGCGGGTCGACCGCGGCGAACGGGATCGCTCCCTCCGAGATGAACGACGCGCCCAGCAGGTAGGCCGCCTTGCCGTTCTGACGCTCCGCGTCGGTGAACAGGCGCTTGCGGAGCGACGTCGCCAGGGCCAGGCCCAGCGGCGGAGTCATGCCCGCCGCCATCACGATCGCCATCACCTTGAACTGCACCGAGTTCGGGTCGCCGTCGGCGGGGACGGAGGCGAGACCGGTGGTCGCGAAGGCGTAGGCCACCTTGTTGACCGGGCCGCCCATGTCGAACGCCATCATCAGCCCCAGGATGATGCCCAGGATGATCAGGTTGCCGCCGGTCAGGCCCGAGAGCCAGGCCGAGAGGCCCTCGCTGAGCGCGCGGAGCGGAGCACCGAGCACCACGAACATCAGGAAGCCGGTGATGAAGGTGGCGATCAGGGGGATGATCACGACGGGCATCAGCGACTTGAACGCCGCGGGGAGCTTGATCCGCGAGATGTACAGGGCCGCGTAGCCGGCGATGAACCCCGAGGCGAGACCGCCCAGGAAGCCCGCACCCACGGTGACCGCGACCGCGCCGCCGAGGAAGCCCGGCGCGATGCCGGGGCGGTCGGCGATGCCGAAGGCGATGAAGCCCGAGAGCACCGGCACCAGGAACGCGAACGTCGCGCTCCCGATCAGGAACATCACTCCGGCCCAGTCGGTGAGGTTCGCGACGTTGAACCCGTTGTCGATGATCTGCTGTGCCGTGAAGTCGACGATCCGGTAGCCGCCGAACAGGAACGACAGGGCGATCAGCAGACCGCCCGCCGCGACGAACGGGATCATGTACGAGACGCCGGTCATCAGGTTCTGGCGGATGCGCGTGCCGACGCCGACCTTCTTCGGCGCCGCGGGGGCCGCTGCCGGGGCCGTGCGGGCGGAGGCGGCGGCGGTGCCGGTTCCGCGCAGGGCCAGAGCGCGGTCGAGGACCTCGTCCGGCTTCGACAGGGCCTCGGCGACGCCCACCTGGAGGATCGGCTTGCCGGCGAACCGGTCCTTGCCGCGGACCTCGAGGTCGGCGGCGAGGATGACGACGTCCGCGGCGGCGATGTCGGCCGCGGTCATTTCGTCCGAGCCGGCCGCGCCCTGGGTCTCGACGTGGATCGGGTAGCCGCGCTTCTTCGCGGCCTGCTCGAGCGCCTCCGCCGCCATGTAGGTGTGCGCGATGCCCGCGATGCAGCTGGTCACGGCGACGAAGCGCGGTCCGGAGGCGGGGCTCGCGGCGGGCGCGTCCTGCACCGTCGCGACGGCGCGGTCGATGACCTCGGCCGCCTTCGCGAGCGCCTCCGACGTGCCCACCTCGAGGGTGGGCTTCCCGGCGAAGCGCTCCTTGCCGCGGACCTCGAGGTCGGCGGCGAGGATCACGACGTCGGCCTCGGCGATCGTCTGGTCGGACATGGGGTCGGAGCCCGCGGCGCCCTGGGTCTCGACCTGGATCGCGTACCCCTTCTTCTTCGCGGCCTGCTCGAGAGCCTCGGCCGCCATGTAGGTGTGCGCGATGCCGGCGATGCAGCTGGTGACGGCGACGATCCTCATGAGACGACGACCTCTCGGGCGATGATGTCCGCGACCTCCTGGCCGCTGGCGGCAGCGCGGAGGGAACCCGTGAAGGACTCGTGGATCAGCTTGCGGGCGAGCTGGGCGAGGATCTTGAGGTGCGCCTGGTCGGCGCCGTCCGGGGCCGCGATCAGGAAGATCAGGTCGGCCGGCCCGTCGGGGGCGCCGAAGTCGACGCCCTGCTTCGCGATGCCGACCGCCACGCTGGGCGAGACGACGTGGGAGGAGCGGGCGTGGGGGATCCCGATGCCGCCGGGCATGCCGGTGGCCATCTGCGACTCGCGGTCGCGGACGTCGGCGAGGAAGCCGTCGAGGTCGGTGACGCGGCCGGCGTCGGCGAGCGTCTTCGCGAGCTGCGCGGTGGCCTCGTCCTTCGTGGCGGCGGTGAGGTCGACGATGACCGTCGACGCCTCGGTGAGAGCAGTCATGCGCTCAGTTCTCCAATCGGGAGGGTGGGGTCGGGGTCCTCGACGACGGAGACGTCGTCGAGGTGGAGGGAGTCGGGACCCGGGGCTTCGCTGCCCGGGAGCTGGACGGCGGCGGTACCCCACGCGACTGCTGTCGCGAGGCGCTCCGCCTCCGTGGCGTCGACGGCCGAGAGGTAGCCGGCGAGCGTGCTGTCGCCGGCGCCGACGGTGCTGAGGGGCACGACGGCGGGGGCGCCCGCCCACCACGACGCGTGCGCCGTGACGAGGAGGGCGCCGTGCTCTCCGAGGCTGACGAGCGCTCGCGCGTCGGGCAGCTGCAGGAGTTCACGGGCTCCGGCGACGACGTCTCCGACCGTCGTCAGGGAGCGGCCGAGGAGCTCTTCGAGCTCCTCGAGGTTGGGCTTCACGAGGGTGGCGGTGCCGGCCGCGATGATCGCGGTCAGGGGGGCTCCCGACGTGTCGACGGCGAGGGGGACGCCGAAGTGCAGGGCGAGGCGGCCGAGGGCGGGGTAGAAGTCCGCTCCCAGTCCCGGGGGGACGCTGCCGCAGGCGACGAGCCAGCGGGGCGAGGCCGAGACGTGCTCGCCGATCAGTTCGGAGAGGGCGCGAGCCTCCTCCTCCGTGACGGCGGGGCCGGGCTCGTTGATCTTGGTGGTGCGGCCGGTCCGGTCGTCGACCACGGTGATGTTGGTGCGGATCGGGTGGGCGATCGCCGCACTGGCCGAGCGGACTCCGGCGGCCCGGAGCATCGTGGACAGGTCGAGGCCGGTAGAGGCGTCCGCCGGGTAGACCGCGGTCGCCTCGACGCCGTTGCGGGCGAGGGCACGGGCGACGTTGACGCCCTTGCCGGCCGGGTCGCGCCGCACGTCGTGGGCGCGGTTGACCTCGCCGACGGCGAAGCCGCTCGTGGAGAGGGTGACGTCGATGCTCGGGTTGGCGGTGACGGTGACGATCATGCGCGGACGACCTCCGGGCCGGCCGACTCGATGTCGTCGGCGAGCTCGTCGTCGACACCGGCGTCGGTGATGACGGTGTCGACCGCGGACAGCGGAGCGACGTGCCCGAAGTCCTGCCGGCCGAACTTGGAGTGGTCGGCGAGGACCACGACCCGGCGCGCGGAGGCGATGATCGCGGACTTGACGACGGCCTCGTCGAGATCGGGGGTGGTGAGCCCCCGCTCGATGCTGAGTCCGTTCGTGCCGATGAAGGCGACGTCCACCGAGACCGTGGAGAGGGCCTGGGCGGCCCACGGGCCGACGGCGGCCTGCGTCACTCCGCGCAGGTGCCCGCCGATGAGGTGGAGGTCGATGTTGGGCCGGCCGACGAGCGCCATCGCGACGGGGAGGGAGTGGGTGACGACCGTCAGCCGGCGGTCCAGGGGGAGCAGCTCCGCCAGCCGCACCGTGGTGGTGCCGGCGTCGATGGCGATGGAGCCGCCGTCGGGCACCTCGGCGAGGGCCGCGGTGGCGATGCGGTCCTTCTCGCCGGCGAGGTGCCCCTCGCGGGCGGCGACCTCGGGCTCGATGCCCAGGCGCTCGACGGGGATGGCGCCGCCGTGCGCGCGGCGCAGCAGGCCGCGCTTCTCGAGACTGGTGAGATCGCGGCGGATCGTCTCCGGCGTCACGGCGAGGGAGAGGGCGAGGTCGCGGACCTCGACGCGCCCGTCGGTGCGGGCGCGGTCCAGGATCGCCTGGTGCCGCTCCGGTGCGTACATGTGGACTCCGTCGTCTCGCCGTGGGTGATGCGCCGGATCCGCGGTGTCGTTGCCGACCTCGGATCTGCGTTTACCTCTTTTTAGACCCGTTCGTGTGCGAAGTCAACAGAAACGGACAGACTCGGCAGGTGCATTCGGGCGCGGAGACGCAGGGCTTCCCGGGAAGCGGTCCGCCGGATCAGGCGGCGAGCTGCTCGAGCTCCTCCTCGAGCTGCGCGAGCTGGCGCTCCAGGCGCCGCCGTTTCAGGAGGGACGCCTCCGGCAATGCGGCCCGCAGGCGCTCGCGCTCGGCCTCGGCGAGAGTGCGGCGGGCGGTGCGCAGCTGCTCCTCCCGCTCCTTCTCGCGCTCCTCCGGCGTGAGCTTGCGGGCCGAGATCCCGGCGTCGCTCATCCCGACGGAGATCCACGACGCGGCGATGAGGATCACCTGGCAGACGAGGTTGAACCAGATCAGCAGGCCGATGAGGACCGCGAACGAGGCGAGCAGCGGGTTGCGGGAGGCGCCGCCCAGCAGCTGCGTCCCGAGGACCTTGAGCGCTCCGAGGGCGATCCCGCCGAGCAGCGAGCCCGCCCAGAGGTTCTTCCACGGGATCGAGATGCCCGAGAGGACGCGGAAGGACCCGGCGAGCGTGCCCGTGTCGAGGGCGAGCATGATCAGCAGGCCCACCACGCTGCCGGCGAGGCGGCCGAGCATCGACTCGCTGCCGATCCCGAGGAAGTCGAACGCCACATCCACCAGCGAGGTCGAGAACACGGAGAGACCCGCCGAGACCAGCAGCACCGCTCCGAAGATCAGGGCGAGCCCCGCGTCCTTGAGCTTGAGCAGGACGAAGAGGATCGTCGGTCCGGGGAGCGAGAAGAGCAGTCGCACCGCCTGGCGCAGGCTTCCCAGGAAGTTGAGCGCCGTCCAGAGCAGGCCGGCCGCTGCGATCGCGCCCGTCCAGCCGAGGATCGAGGAGTCGAGCAGGTCGTCGACCGACACGAGGGCGTTCTTCCCGCCGATCAGACCGGGCACCGAACGGGTCACCAGGTCGAGGAGGGAGTCGCGCAGGACCGAGTCGTCGCGCACCCAGAAGCCGAAGACGGCGAAGAAGACGAACAGCGCCGCGAAGACCGCGAACAGGGCCTGGAAGGCGAGTCCGGAGGCGAAGAGGGGCCCGCCGGTCTCGGAGTAGTGGAGCATCACCCGCACCGGCCGCGTCCGCATGATCCGCTCGAACAGGCCCGCAATCCCGCGGGGAGTGTCGGCCGCCTCGGTCATTCCTCCAGCGTAAAGCGCCCGTGCACGTCGGACGTCACGGTGCACGCGCGATCGCGAGAACGCACGTGCACCGTGACCTCGAGCGCGCACCTCAGCGAGTCCGGCCTCGCGCCATGGTCCCCAGGATCACTGTCGAGGTCCGGGCCCAGTCGTGGACGACGTCGGCGTAGCTGAAGCGCAGCACCGTGTACCCGCTGAGCACGGCGGCGGCGTCGCGGCGCCGGTCGCGGGTGAACGCCTCGGCCGCGGTGTGCCAGCGGCGCCCGTCGAGTTCGATCACCAGCCAGTCGTCGATCAGCAGATCGACGCGTCCGACCCCGGGTATCTCCGCCTGGGGCCGGCAGCCGACGCCGCACGCGAGCAGCCGGAAGCGCGTGAGCGACTCGATGCCGGATTCGGCGCGGCCGTCGAAGGCGGACAGGAGCGGGTGCAGCCGGGCGGGGAGGAGCGCCATCGTGCCGGCGAGCAGTCCCGGACCGATGATCCCGCGGTGGAGAGCGGAGTCGACGACGGCGACGGACTCGTCGGACGGCTGACAGAGGAGGAGGTGCTCGAGCGCCCTCTCGGTCGAGGCCACGACGGCCGGTCCGGTCGGCATCGGGATGCGACGGCTCCAGTGCACCACCACGCCCGGGTCCGTGGTGCGCGCCCTGTTCGAGCTGTGGACGCCCAGGTGCAGGCGATCGTCCTCGGGCCGGTACGCGCCGCGGGCGTCGAAGAAGGACACGCACGAGACGAACCCCGCGTGGAGGACGGCCTGCTGCTGGTCAGCGCGGGCGTCCGCGGCGGCGAACCAGCCCGGCCGCAGTCGTGTCAGCGTGCCGTTGCGCACCGCCGCGCGGGGATCGACGCCGAGCGCGCGCAGACGGGAGAGGTGGAGGACGCCGGTGAGCACGGATCGAGTGTCCCGCCTCACTCCGCTGCCCGCCCGCCGCAACCGTCGACCTGTGGAGACCCGTCCCGATCCGCCTCCTGTGGGGGAGCGGCCCGTGCACGGTAGAAGCCGCCGTGCACGCCGGATCCGAGGATCGAGCGTGCACGGCGGCTTCCGGCGTGCAGGTCAGGCGCGGCCGCGGATGACGGCCTGCTTCACCTCGGCGATCGCCTGCGTGATCTGGATGCCGCGCGGGCACGCTTCCGTGCAGTTGAAGGTCGTGCGGCAGCGCCACACGCCCTCCTTGTCGTTGAGGATGTCCAGGCGCGCTCCACCGGCGTCGTCGCGCGAGTCGAAGATGAAGCGGTGGGCGTTCACGATCGCCGCGGGGCCGAAGTACTGCCCGTCGGTCCAGAACACGGGGCAGGACGAGGTGCACGCGGCGCAGAGGATGCACTTCGTGGTGTCGTCGAAGCGGGCGCGGTCGGCGACCGACTGCACGCGCTCCTTTCCCTTGGGCGCCGGGGTGTTGGCGACCAGGAACGGCTGCACCTCGCGGTAGGAGGCGAAGAACGGCTCCATGTCCACGACGAGGTCCTTCTCGAGGGGCAGGCCCTTGATCGCCTCGATGTAGATCGGCTGCGAGATGTCGAGGTCCTTGATCAGCGTCTTGCAGGCCAGACGGTTGCGGCCGTTGATCCGCATCGCGTCGGATCCGCAGATGCCGTGCGCGCACGAGCGGCGGAAGGTCAGCGACCCGTCCTGGTCCCACTTGATGCGGTGCAGGGCGTCGAGGACGCGGTCGGTCGAGTACATCTCGACGTCGAAGTCCTGCCAGCGCGGCTCCGCGTCCACCTCGGGGTCGAAGCGGCGGATGATGAACGTGACGGTGAACGCCTCCGGGGCCGCAGGGGCGGCGGGCGGCTGCTCGAGGGTAGCGGTCGACACGGCTAGTACTTCCTCTCCATCGGCTGGTACCGGGTGATCACGACGGGCTTCCAGTCGAGCCGGATGTGGTCACCGGCGTCGGAGGAGTGGGCGTCACCGGAGAGGTACGCCATCGTGTGCTGCATGTAGTTCTCGTCGTCGCGCTTGGGGAAGTCGTCGCGCATGTGGCCGCCGCGGCTCTCCTTGCGGTTGCGCGCCGAGTAGACGACGACCTCGGCGAGGTCGAGCAGGAAGCCCAGCTCGACGGCCTCGAGGAGGTCGGTGTTGAAGCGCTTGCCCTTGTCCTGCACCGAGATGTTGCGGAACCGGTCGCGCAGGCGCTGGATGGTCCCGGTGACGGCCTCGAGGGACTCGTCGGTGCGGAACACCTGGGCGTTCTTGTCCATCTCGTCCTGCAGCTCCTTGCGGATCGAGGCGATCCGCTCGGTGCCGGTCGCGGAGCGGAGCGAGGCGAGCATGTCGCGGATCGCGCCGGCCGGGTCGGCGGGCAGGGGGGTGAAGTCGACCGTCTTGGCGTAGTCGGCGGCGTTGTTGCCGCTGCGCTTGCCGAAGACGTTGATGTCGAGCAGGGAGTTGGTGCCGAGGCGGTTGGAGCCGTGCACCGAGACGCACGCGCACTCGCCGGCGGCGTAGAGGCCGGGGACGACGGTCGTGTTGTCCGAGAGCACCTCGGCCTTGACGTTGGTCGGGATGCCGCCCATCGCGTAGTGCGCGGTCGGCATGACCGGGACCGGCTCGACGACCGGGTCGACGCCCAGGTAGGTGCGGGCGAACTCCGTGATGTCGGGGAGCTTGGTCTCGAGCACCTCGGCGCCCAGGTGGGTGCAGTCCAGCAGCACGTAATCCTTGTGCGGGCCGGCGCCGCGCCCCTCCGCCACCTCCTGGACCATGCAGCGGGCGACGATGTCGCGCGGCGCCAGGTCCTTGATGGTGGGCGCGTAGCGCTCCATGAAGCGCTCGCCCGAGGCGTTGCGGAGGATCGCACCCTCTCCTCGCGCTCCCTCGGTGAGGAGGATACCGAGGCCGGCGAGGCCGGTCGGGTGGAACTGGAAGAACTCCATGTCCTCCAGCGGGAGGCCCTTCCGCCAGATGATGCCGACGCCGTCGCCGGTGAGGGTGTGCGCGTTGGAGGTGGTCTTGTAGATCTTGCCGAAGCCGCCGGTCGCGAAGATGATCGCCTTCGCCTGGAAGACGTGCAGCTCGCCCGTGGCCAGCTCGTAGGCGACGACGCCGGAGGGCTTGTTCACGCCGTCGACCTCGGTCATCACCAGGTCGAGGACGTAGAACTCGTTGTAGAAGTTGATGCCGAGCCGGACGCAGTTCTGGAACAGCGTCTGCAGGATCATGTGGCCGGTGCGGTCGGCCGCGTAGCAGGCCCGGCGGACGGGCGCCTTGCCGTGATCGCGGGTGTGACCGCCGAAGCGGCGCTGGTCGATCTTGCCCTCCTCGGTGCGGTTGAAGGGCAGGCCCATGTTCTCGAGGTCGATGACCGCGTCGATGGCCTCCTTCGCGAGGATCTCGGCCGCGTCCTGGTCGACGAGGTAGTCGCCGCCCTTGACGGTGTCGAAGGTGTGCCACTCCCAGCTGTCCTCCTCGACGTTCGCGAGGGCGGCGGCCATGCCGCCCTGCGCCGCTCCGGTGTGGGAGCGGGTCGGGTACAGCTTCGAGATCACGGCCGTCTTCGCCTTGGGGCCGGCCTCGATGGCCGCGCGCATCCCGGCACCGCCGGCGCCGACGATGACGACGTCGAACTGGTGGTAGTGGACGCCGTCGGGTCCGACGGTCTGCGCGAAGGCGCTCTGGTCGGCGCCGGTGTGGGTGTGGCCTGGTGTGCTCACGGGGTGGGTGCTCCGTCGTACGGGGATGGGAGGGGGAGGTGCCGGGACGCGGTGCCGCGGACCGGGAGGGGCGCGGGCCCCTCTCCGATCCGCGGCACCGTGGTCACGCTGCGCAGAAGGAGGGCAGCAGGTCCGCGGCGGTGCCGGCGGGGCACGGGTCGAACGCGAAGACGACCCAGGTGCCGAGCGCGATCAGCGCGACAACGGCGACGAGGATGCCGCCCTTGAAGGCCTTGGCCAGCAGGGGCGAGGTCGCGTAGTCGTTGACCAGCGTGCGCATGCCGTTGCCGCCGTGGATCAGCGCGAGCCACAGCATGAGGACGTCCCACCACTGCCAGAACGGGTTCGCCAGCTTGCCGCCGACGAAGCCGAAGTCGATGGCCTTGATGCCGTCGCCCAGCAGCAGGTTGTAGATGAGGTGCCCGAAGATCAGGACGATCAGCACGACGCCGGAGGCACGCATGTATATCCAGCCCCACTTCTCCCAGTTGGTGCCGGAGGAGCGGGTCGGGGTGTGCGGGGTCCGCGGTGCGGCGACGGTGCTCACTGCGCACCCCCCTCGCTGAAGACGTTGATCAGGTGGCGCGGCGCGAAGCCGAGCATCAGCACGACCCAGAGGCCCATGACGACCCAGAAGAGGACGCGCTGGTTGCGGGTCGCCCAGCTCCAGAAGTCGACCAGGATGATCCGCAGGCCGTTCAGCGCGTGGAACGCGATGGCGCCCACGAGCCCGGTCTCGCCGAGTCCCATGATCGGGTTCTTGTACGTCCCGATGACCGCGTTGTACGCCTCGGGGCTCACGGCGATGAGAGCGGAGTCGAGGACGTGGACGAGGAGGAAGAAGAAGATGGCGACACCGGTGATCCGGTGGAGCACCCACGACCACATGCCTTCGCGACCGCGGTAGAGGGTGCCGGCCGGACGCCGGATCTTCCCCTGCTTCCGGGGTGCGAGGGTTTGAGCAGCTTGAACTGACACGAACAACCCTCCCTGGTTGTGCTCCGACGGCCTGACCTTTTCCCACGTCGCGTGGACGGGGACGGGGCGGGGAGCGACGAGAAACTCGCCCTCCGATTCTAAGCGCGCTCGCAGGCGGGCGCGGCTTAGGCGAGCCTTAGCTGCGGGGCAGGGCGAGGGCGGGCGCCCCCGCGGTCGCGTAGTGCGCGAGGAGCTCGTCGGTGAGCGCGCTCCAGGTGCGGTGGAGCACGCGGCGGCGGCCCGCCTCGCCGAGCCGGGCGCGCAGTGCGGGATCTCGGACCAGGCGCTCCACCTGCCGGCGCAGGTCCGAGTCGCTCTCGGGCGCGTAGAGCAGGCCGTCCACGCCGTGCTCGATGAGGTCGGTGGGGCCGCCCGCGTGCGGCGCGACCACGGCGGTGCCGGACGCCTGCGCCTCCTGGACCGTCTGGCCGAACGTCTCCTCCGTGCCGGTGTGCACGAAGACGTCGAGCGCGGCGAAGACCGCCGGCAGCCGGTCGCCGTCGAGCCGGCCGAGCATCCGCGCCGCCGGGCCCAGGGCGGCGGCGACCCGGGCGGAGGAGGGGCCGTAGCCGCCCACCACGAGCTCGGCGTGCGGGACGGAGGCGAGTGCCGCCATCCGCTCCACCCTCTTCTCGGGGGAGAGGCGCCCGATGTAGCCGACGAGCGCGTCCTCGGCGCCGAGTCCGGCCCGGACCGCCTGCGCGTAGGGGGAGGAGCGGCGGCGCGGGTGGAATCGCTCGCTCTGCACGCCGCGGCCCCACAGCGCGGTGCGCTCGATGCCGGCGGCGGCGAGGTCGTCGAGGGCGCTGGTGGAGGGGGCGAGGGTCAGGTCCGCCCCGGCGTGGATCTGGCGGATCACCCGCCACGCGAGGGCGCGGGCGCCGCGGATGCCGTAGCGGGCCGCGAACCGCGCGACGTCCGTCTGGTAGATCGCGACACTCGGCACGCCGAGCCGGCTTGCCGAGGCGATGGCGCGGGCGCCGAGGAGGAAGGGCGAGGCGACGTGCACGACGTCGGGCTCGAAGTCGGCCAGCTCCCGGGTGAGGGCGAGCGTGGGGATCCCGACCGGGAAGTCGCGGTAGGCGATCGCCGGGTGCTCCACGACGCGGTGGCCCGCGTAGTGGCCCGGCGCCCCCGCGGCCGGGCAGACGACGAGCGCCTCGATCCCGCGCTCCGCGAACTCGTCGAGCACCCGCAGGACGCTCGTGGTCACGCCGTTCAACGACGGCAGGAAGCTCTCGGTGACGACCGCGACTCTCACGCCCCGGACGCTACGGCGGCGGGATGAACGGCGGCGCGCGCCCGGGTGAACGGACGGTCGCGCTCGGGCTCCCTTGTATCCTGCGGACATGACATCACCTGAGACCGATGGCCGCGCCCCGCTCGACCGCTTCTACAGCGTGATCCCCGCCGGCGGGATCGGCTCGAGGCTGTGGCCGCTCTCCCGGGCCGACGCCCCGAAGTTCCTGCACGATCTGACGGGGTCGGGACAGACCCTCCTCCGCGACACCTGGGACCGCCTCGCGCCCATCTCGGGCGCCGACCGGATCATGGTCGTCACCGGCCGCGCGCACCGCGCCGCCGTCGAGGAGCAGCTCGAGAGCCTCGAGGACCTCAACGTCGTCCTCGAGAGCGAGCCGCGCGACTCGTCCGCCGCGATCGGCCTGGCCGCCGCCATCCTCGAGCGCCGCCAGCCCGGCGTGATCATCGGCTCGTTCGCCGCCGACCACGTCATCAGCGGTCAGCAGCTGTTCCACGACGCGGTCGCCGAGGCCGTCGTCGCGGCGGACGCGGGCTACATCGCGACCATCGGCATCACGCCGACCGAGCCTGCCGTGGGCTTCGGCTACATCCGCACGGGGAAGCACCTCGGGATCGACGGGGCGACGCACACGCTCGCCGTCGACTCCTTCGTCGAGAAGCCCGACGCCGACACGGCGCGCGCCTACCTCTCCAGCGGTCAGTACCTCTGGAACGCGGGCATGTTCATCGCCCGCGCCGACCGCCTCCTCGAGGAGCTCGGCCGCGCCAAGCCGAAGCTGCTCGCCGGGCTGCTCGAGCTCGCCGCCGCCTGGGACACCCCGGAGCGCGGTGCGGTCGTCGACCGCATCTGGCCGGGCCTGGAGAAGATCGCGATCGACTACTCCGTCGCCGAGCCGGCCGCGGCCGCGGGCAAGCTGGCCGTCGTGCCGGGCCACTTCTCGTGGGACGACGTGGGCGACTTCGCGTCCATCGCGAAGCTGCACTCGAGCGGTCTCCGCTCGGACCTCGCCATCCTCGGCGAGGACGCCCGCGTGCTGGCCGACTCCGCGACGGGCATCGTCGTGAGCGGCGGCAACCGCACCATCGCCCTCATCGGAGTGAAGGACATCGTCGTCGTGGACACCCCCGACGCGCTCCTGGTCACCACGACCGAGAACGCCCAGAAGGTCAAGGGCGTCGTCGACGCCCTGCGCCTCTCCGGCCGCACCGACGTCCTCTAGCCCTCCGTCCCCCTCTGTCGAAGCGCGGCCCTCCCTCGGAGGCGCCGCGCTTCGCCGTTCGCGCGTCCGCCGGCGCCGCGCGCGCGTCCCGATACGCCGCTGCACGGCTGCTGGACCTGCGAGGAGGGGGTACGTCGGGGGTCTCGATACGCTGCTGCGCGGCTACTCGACCAGCAGGGAGGGCGGGAGTACGTCTCGGGGGTGTCGATACGCCGCTGCGCGGCTACTCGACCAGTGAGGGGGGTCTCGATGCGCCGCTCCGCGGCTGCTCGACTATCACCGGGTGACACGACACCCGTCCCGTCCCGACCGCGCGCAGCGCGGAGCCCGCCCGAACGCCCTCGACCGCCGACAGCCGGGAGAGGGCCGCGAGCCGGAATCGCGTGCCAGCGATTCCGGCCAGCCCGACGCGACCCGCTCTGCGGATCGCACCCCGTCGCGGAGCCGACCGCGCCCTGTGATGCGCTCCGCGCATCACGGGAAGATCAACACTGTGTAACTCTTCCTGACCACCACCGTGCGGGCGGCTGAGCGGCTTGTCACATTGGGTAACGTGGGGGGATCGACGCTCTGCTGCGCTCGTCGCGCGGGGCCGCATTCCTGGAGGACGACATCTTGACTATCACCTCGCGTAAGGCCGCGTTCGGCGGTCTCGCCGCCCTCGGCGTCACCGCGCTTCTCGCCGGTTGCGCCTCCGCCCCCGAGGAGAGCGGCTCCAGCGCCGCCGCCGGTGGCGACTTCCTGCCCTGCATGGTGTCCGACGCGGGCGGGTTCGACGACAAGTCGTTCAACGAGCTCGGCTACAACGGCCTCGTGAAGGCCTCGGAGGACCTCGGGGTCACGCCGAAGACCGTCACCTCGGAGTCCGAGACGGACTACGCCCCGAACCTGACCAGCCTCGTCGACCAGGGCTGCAACCTGATCATCACCGTCGGCTTCGCGCTGGCCGAGGCCACGTCGGCCGCGGCCGAGGCGAACACCGACATCGACTTCGCGATCATCGACGACGCGACGATCGACCTGCCGAACGTCAAGCCGATCACCTTCGACACCTCGCAGGCGGCGTTCCTCGCCGGCTACGCGGCCGCCTCGTACTCCACGACCGGCGTCGTCGGCACCTACGGCGGCCAGCAGTTCCCGACCGTCACGATCTTCATGGACGGCTACGCCGACGGCGTGAAGTACTACAACGAGCAGAAGGGGAAGGACGTCAAGGTCGTCGGCTGGGACGTCGACGCGCAGACCGGCTCCTTCACCGGCGGCTTCGCGGCGGGCGTCGAGGCCAAGTCGGCCGCGCAGTCGCTGATCGACCAGAACGCGGACGTCATCCTCCCCGTCGGCGGTCCGATCTTCCAGTCGGCGATCGAGGCGATCCGCGACTCCGGCAAGGACATCGCGATGGTCGGCGTGGACGCGGACCTCTACGAGACCTACCCCGACGGCGCCGACCTGTACCTGACCTCGATCCTCAAGGGCATCGAGGCCGGCACGACCGACGTCACCAGCTCCGCCGGAGCCGACGACTTCGACCCCACCCCCTTCGTGGGCACCCTCGAGAACGACGGAGTCGGCATCGCGCCGTTCCACGACTTCGAGTCGAAGGTCTCGGGCGACCTGCAGGGCGAGCTCGACACCATCAAGGCGGGCATCATCGACGGCTCCATCACCGTCACCTCCCCGTCCGCTCCCGCGGCGTCCTAGTCGCTTCCTCGAAGAGGCCGGCGGGCCCGAGCACACCTCGGGCCCGCCGGCCTCTTCGTCGGTCCGGCGGGCGGATCGGCTCCGCTCCGTCCATCGATCCCATTCGGCGGCGCATCGTGGCGCGAACCGAAAGTTAGATTGGTCCCATGAAGCTCGAACTGCGTGGCATCACGAAGCGCTTCGGCGCGCTCGTGGCCAACGACCACATCGATCTCACCGTCGAACCCGGCGAGATCCACTGCCTCCTCGGCGAGAACGGCGCGGGCAAGTCGACGCTCATGAACGTGCTCTACGGCCTGTACCAGGCCGAGGAGGGGGAGATCCTGCTGGACGACGCGGTCCAGCACTTCTCCGGTCCGGGCGACGCCATGAAGGCCGGCATCGGGATGGTCCACCAGCACTTCATGCTCGTCCCCGTGTTCACCGTCGCCGAGAACGTCATGCTGGGCCACGAGGAGACGAAGGCCGGCGGACGCCTGGACCTCGCCGCCGCGCGCGCCCGGGTGCGCGAGATCTCGGACCGCTTCGGCTTCGACGTGGATCCCGACGCCCTGGTCGAGGACCTCCCCGTCGGCGTGCAGCAGCGGGTCGAGATCATCAAGGCGCTCTCGCGCGACGCCCGGGTGCTCGTGTTCGACGAGCCGACCGCGGTGCTGACCCCGCAGGAGACCGACGAGCTGATCGCGATCATGCGCCAGCTGCGCGCGGCCGGGACCGCCATCGTCTTCATCACGCACAAGCTCCGCGAGGTGCGCGAGGTCGGAGACCGCATCACGGTCATCCGCCTCGGCAGAGTCGTGGGGGAGGCGTCTCCGACGGCGAGCAACGCCGAGCTCGCCTCCCTGATGGTCGGCCGCGCCGTCGAGCTGACGGTGCAGAAGGAGCAGGCTGTGCCGGGCGACGAGGCCCTCGTCGTCTCGAACCTCACCGTGCGCGACGCCAACGGCCAGGCCGTCGTCGACGACGTCTCCTTCGAGGTCCGCCGCGGCGAGATCCTCGCGATCGCCGGCGTGCAGGGCAACGGCCAGACCGAGCTCACCGAGGCGATCATGGGCCTGCAGGACCGGGTCGAGGGCTCGGTGACCCTGGACGGGCGCCGCCTCGACGGGCTCTCCGTGCGCCGCGTCCTCGAATCCGGGGTCGGCTTCGTCCCCGAGGACCGCACCGAGGACGGTCTGGTCGCCGAGTTCACGATCGCCGAGAACCTCATGCTCGACCGCAGCGACCGCGGTCCGTTCGTGAAGGGCCTGGGCCTGCGGCTCAAGGAGCTCGAGCGCTTCGCCGAGGAGCGGGTGCGCGAGTTCGACGTGCGCGCCCAGGGGATCGGCACCCACGTCG
Organism: Rathayibacter sp. AY1B6; assembly: GCF_002932755.1. NCBI lineage: Bacteria > Bacillati > Actinomycetota > Actinomycetes > Micrococcales > Microbacteriaceae > Rathayibacter > Rathayibacter sp. AY1B6. Next base: position 129,362 of record NZ_PSWL01000001.1, on the reverse strand, counting down.
GCCGCCTCTCCGGAGGCAACCAGCAGAAGGTGGTGCTCGCGCGCGAGCTCAGCCGGGAGCTGCGGCTGTTCATCGCGGCGCAGCCCACCCGCGGCATCGACGTCGGCTCCATCGAGTTCGTCCACAAGCGCATCGTCGAGACGCGCGACACCGGAGTCCCCGTGATCGTGGTGTCGACCGAGCTCGACGAGGTCGCGGCGCTCGCCGACCGCATCGCGGTCATGTACAAGGGCGGGATCATCGGCATCGTCCCCGCCGATACGCCCCGCGAGGTCCTGGGGCTCATGATGGCCGGGCAGACGCCCGCCGAGAAGGGAGCGGCGGCGTGAGCGACGCGCAACTGCCCGCGGTCGATCCCGACGCGGAGACCGAGAAGGCGGCCGGGCTCGAGCCCGGCCAGAAGCCGGATCAGGAGGTGCGCCCCGGCCCGCTCGAGAGCGGCGCCTCCCGCGTCCTGCGCGAGATCCTCTCCGGCACCGCGCTGATGTCGGTGCTCGCCGTGCTGCTCTCCCTCATCGCGGGCGGCGTGCTGATCGCCGCGACCGACAAGGACGTCCAGGCGGCGTCGGGCTACTTCTTCGCCCGGCCGCTCGACACCCTGCAGGCGATCTGGCAGTCCGTCTCCGGTGCCTACTCCTCGCTCTTCCAGGGCTCGGTCTACAACTTCCGCCGCGAGGGCTTCGCCAACGGCATCAAGCCGCTGACCGACACCCTGGCCTTCGCGACCCCGCTGATCGCCGGCGGCCTGGGAGTGGCCCTGGCCTTCCGCGTCGGCCTGTTCAACATCGGCGGCCGCGGCCAGATGCTGATCGCCGCGGCCTGCGCGGGCTGGGTCGGCTTCTCCTTCGACCTCCCGTGGGGCGTGCACCTGATCGTCGCGCTCGCCGCCGGCATCCTCGGCGGCGCGCTCTGGGGCGGACTCGTGGGACTGCTCAAGGCCCGCACCGGCGCGCACGAGGTGATCCTCACGATCATGCTCAACTACGTCGCGTTCTACCTGATCTCCTACCTCCTGCGGACGCCCGGCGCGCTGCAGGCTCCCGGCTCGAACAACCCGAAGTCGCCCGGGATGAAGGAGACCGCGGTCTTCCCGGCGCTCCTCGGCCCCGGCTACTCGCTCACCCTCGGCTTCGTCTTCGCGGTCCTCGCGACCGTGTTCGTCTGGTGGCTCCTGAACCGCTCGACGATCGGCTTCAAGTTCCGCGCGGTGGGGGAGAACCCGCACGCGGCGCGTGTGGCGGGCATCGACGTGAAGAACAGCTACGTGTACGCGATGCTGCTCTCCGGCGGCCTGCTCGGCCTCGCCGGCAGCGCCCAGGTGATGGGGACGGTCACGACCGGCTTCACCTCCGGGATCGACGCGGGCATCGGCTTCGACGCGATCACGGTCGCGCTGCTGGGCCGCTCCCGCCCCTGGGGCGTGTTCTTCGCCGGCATCCTCTTCGGCGCCTTCAAGGCGGGCGGCTACTCGATGCAGGCCGCCGAGGGCGTGCCGATCGACGTGGTCCTCGTCGTGCAGTCGCTGATCGTCCTCTTCATCGCCGCGCCGCCGCTGGTGCGCGCGATCTTCCGCCTCCCGACGCCCGGGGCCGCCCCGAAGCGCCGCACCCGCCGCACCTCGGAGGTGTCCGCATGAGCACCGCCGTCGCCACCGCACCGGACCGCGTCGTGATCCGCAGCTGGAAGGCGCCGATCGCGTTCGGCGTCTTCGCGCTGCTCGCCGTCGTCCTCTTCGTGGCCCTCGGCCGTGACGGGACGAGCTCGTTCCGCCTCGCCGCGGGCACCGACTTCTTCGCCCTGCCGGACATCCCGTTCCCGACGCGGGGGACGGGAGTGGTCGTGGCGATCGTCCTGGTCGCCCTGGCCGTCGCGTCGGCCGCACTCACCCGCGCCGGCCGGCGCATCCCGCTCTGGCTCTCGGCGGTCTTCGCCCTGGTCTTCCTGATCGGGTTCCTCGTCTGGGCGTCGGCCGGTGCCGCGCTGCCCGTCTCGGGACTGCTGCTCGGGACCGTCGGGCTCGCCACTCCGCTGATCTTCGGCTCCCTCGGCGGCGTCATCTCGGAGCGGGTCGGAGTCGTCAACGTCGCGATCGAGGGGCAGCTGCTCGCCGGCGCCTTCACCGCGGCGATGGTCGGCTCCCTCACCCGCCAGCCGGTGCTCGGCCTGCTCGCGGCGATGGTCGCGAGCGTCCTGGTGTCGTTCGTGCTGGCCGCCTTCGCGATCAAGTACCTGGTCGACCAGGTGATCGTCGGAGTCGTGCTGAACGTGCTGGTGACCGGCCTGACGAGCTTCCTCTACTCCCAGGTCCTCTCCGCCGACGCGTCGACGTTCAACTCGCCGGTGAAGTTCGACCGCCTCCCGATCCCGGTGCTCAGCCAGGTGCCGATCGTGGGCGCCGTCCTGTTCAACCAGACGGTGATCGTCTACCTGATGTACTTCGCGATCTTCGCCGTGTGGTGGGGCCTGTTCAAGACCAAGTGGGGCCTCCGCCTGCGCGCCGTGGGCGAGCACCCGCAGGCCGCGGACACCGTCGGCATCGACGTCGCCCGCACGCGCTTCTGGAACGTCTCCCTCGCCGGGGCGATCGCCGGAGTCGGCGGCGCGTACTACACGCTCGACGCGGTCGGAGCGTTCGGCAAGGAGATGACCGCGGGCGCGGGCTTCATCGCCCTGGCCGCTGTCATCTTCGGCCGCTGGGACCCGATCAAGGCGACTCTGGCGTCGCTGCTGTTCGGCTTCGCGACCAACCTGCAGAACGTTCTCGGCGTCATCGGCTCGCCCGTGCCGAGCGAGTTCATGCTGATGCTGCCGTACGTCGTGACGATCTTCGCGGTGGCCGGTCTCGTCGGCCAGTCCCGCGGGCCGGCCGCCGCCGGCAAGCCGTACCTGAAGTCCTGAGAGGAGCCGTCGTGACCGACATCGACTGGGAGGCGCTGCGCGAGGCCGCGCTGGAGGCCATGAGCCACGCCTACGTCCCGTACTCGAAGTTCCCCGTCGGGGTCGCCGCGCTCGTGGACGACGGCCGGACGATCGCGGGCTGCAACGTCGAGAACGCCTCCTACGGGCTCACGCTCTGCGCCGAGTGCGCGCTGGTGTCCTCCCTGCACATGACGGGCGGCGGCCGGCTCGTGGCCTTCACCTGCGTCGACGGGAAGGGCGGCGTCCTGATGCCCTGCGGGCGCTGCCGCCAGCTGCTCTTCGAGCACTCGGCCGAGGGCATGCTCCTCCAGACCGTGTCGGGCGTGAAGACGATCGACGAGGTCATCCCCGATGCGTTCGGCCCGCGCACCCTCGAGGCCTACGCCGCCTCCTAGCGCCGCCGTCACCCGCTCCCATCCCCGAACCGAGGACTCCGCATGACCCGCACCACCCCCGTCGAGGACTTCGACGCCGTCGACATCATCCGCACCAAGCGCGACCGCGGCACGCTCTCGACCGCGCAGATCGACTGGCTGATCGACGCCTACACCCGCGGCTACGTCGCCGACGAGCAGATGGCGGCCTTCGCGATGGCGGTCCTGCTGAACGGGATGGAGCGCGACGAGATCCGCGACCTCACCCTGGCGATGATCGCCAGCGGCGAGCGCATGCGGTTCGACGGACTCGGCAAGCGCACGGTCGACAAGCACTCCACCGGCGGGGTCGGCGACAAGATCACGCTGCCGCTGATGCCGCTGGTCGCCTCCTTCGGCGTGGCGGTGCCCCAGCTCTCCGGACGCGGGCTCGGCCACACGGGCGGAACGCTCGACAAGCTGGAGTCGATCCCGGGCTGGCGGGCCGACCTCGGCAACGAGGAGATGCTGGAGCAGCTGCGGACGGTCGGCGGCGTGATCTGCGCCGCGGGCTCGGGCCTGGCCCCCGCCGACAAGAAGCTCTACGCGCTCCGCGACATCACCGGGACCGTCGAGGCGATCCCGCTGATCGCGTCCTCGATCATGTCGAAGAAGATCGCCGAGGGCACAGACGCCCTGGTGCTCGACGTGAAGTTCGGCTCCGGGGCGTTCATGGTCGACATCGAGCGCTCGCGGGAGCTCGCCCGGGCCATGGTCGACCTCGGCAACGACGCGGGGGTGCGGACCACCGCGCTGCTGACCAACATGAACGTGCCGCTCGGGCTGACCGTCGGCAACGCGAACGAGGTGCGGGAGTCGGTCGAGGTGCTCGCCGGCGGCGGCCCCTCCGACGTCCGGGAGCTGACGCTGGCTCTGGCCCGCGAGATGCTGGCCCTCGCCGGGCAGCCGGACGCGGACGTCGAGCGCGCCCTCGACGGCGGCGCCGCCATGGACACCTGGCGCGCGGTCATCCGCGCGCAGGGAGGGGACCCGGACGCCGCCCTCCCCGAGGCCCGCGAGACCCACGTCGTGCTCGCCGAGCGCGACGGCGTGCTGGTGGAGCAGCAGGCGCTGCCCTTCGGCATCGCCGCCTGGCGCCTGGGCGCCGGACGCGCCCGCCAGTCCGACGCGGTGCAGCACGCGGCGGGGATCGACCTGCACGCGAAGCCCGGCGACCGCGTGCGTGCGGGCCGGCCCCTGCTCACCCTCTCGGCCGACGAGCCCGAGCGCTTCGCCCGGGCGCTGGAGGCGCTCGACGGCGCGTACCGGATCGGCGACGACGGCGACGAGGTGCTCGACGGCGGCCCCCTCGTGGCGGAGCGCGTCTCCTAGCTCCGCGCCGCCCGGCGAGCCGCTCCCGCCGACCCTCTAGGGTGGTCGGCGAACCACCGCCGACCTGCGAGGAGCACCGTGACCGATCAGACCGAGGAGTACCTCCTGCCGGGCGAGGGCGTCCTCATCGACGAGCTCCCCAAGGTGTCGCTGCACGACCACCTCGACGGAGGACTGCGGCCCGGGACGGTCCTCGAGATCGCCCGCGAGACGGGCGTGCCGCTTCCGGCCGAGGAGCCGGACGCGCTCGCCGAGTGGTTCCGCGCCACGGCCGACTCCGGCTCCCTCACCGACTACATCGCCACCTTCGAGACGACGGTCGCCGTGATGCAGACCGCGCCGGCGCTCGAGCGCGTGGCCCGCGAGTTCGTGCTCGACCTCGCCGCCGACGGAGTGGTGCACGGCGAGGTGCGCTGGGCGCCGGAGCAGCACCAGCGCGCCGGGCTCTCGCTCGACGCGGCCGTCGAGGCGGTCCAGGAGGGGCTCCAGCAGGGCGTGCAGGAGGCGGCGGCGCAGGGCCACCGCCTCCGCGTCGGCCAGCTGATCATCGCGATGCGGCACGCCGACCGCTCGCTCGAGGTCGCCGAGCTGGCGCTGCGCCACCGCGAGCGCGGTGCGATCGGCTTCGACATCGCCGGAGCCGAGGCGGGCTTCCCCGCCTCGCGGCACCGTGCCGCCTTCGAGCTGCTGGCGGCGGCGCACTTCCCGACCACGGTCCACGCGGGGGAGGCGGACGGCCTCGACAGCATCCGCTCGGCCCTGCTCGACGGACGCGCCCTGCGCCTGGGCCACGGCGTCCGGATCGCGGAGGACATCCGCATCGAGCGTCAGGACGACGACGCGAGCTACGTGACCCTCGGCGAGCTCTCGGAGTGGGTGAAGGACCGCGAGATCGCCCTCGAGCTCAGCCCCTCCTCCAACCTGCAGACCGGCGCCGTCGCGGCGTGGGGCGCCGAGCTCGCCGACCACCCCTTCGACCTGCTCTACCAGCTGGGCTTCCGCGTCACGGTGAACACCGACAACCGCCTGATGAGCGCGACGACCCTCAGCCGTGAGCTCGCCCTCCTGTCCGACGCGTTCGGGTACGACCTCGACGACTTCGAGGCCTTCCAGCTGAACGCGGCCCACGCCGCCTTCCTGCCGCTCGACGAGCGCCGCGAGCTCGTCGAGACGATCAGCGCCGGCTTCGAGGCGGCCTGACGGTGCCGCTCGACGCACTCCCCGAGGAGGCGGTGGCCCTCCGCCACTCCGCCGGATCGTGGCGGGAGGCCGTCCTCGAGGCGGGCCGCGCGCTCGAGCGGACGGGCGCGGTCGACGCCGCCTACTCCCGGCGCATGGTCGAGCAGGTCGACGTGCTCGGGCCGTACATCGTCATCGCGCCCGGGCTCGCCCTCGCGCACGCCCGGCCCGGCAACGACGTCCTGGCCGACGGCCTCTCCGTCGTCACGCTGGCCGAGCCCGTCGCCTTCGGGCACAGCACCAACGACCCGGTCTCGGTCGTTATCGGGATCGCCGCCACCCAGGCGCACGGACACGTCGGCTTCGTCTCCGGGCTCGCCGACGTGCTCAGCCGCCCGGACGCGGTGGGCGCCCTCGCCGCCGCCCGCACCGTCCGCAGCATCAACGCCGTCCTCACCGACAGCACCCCGTACCACCCGCACCACGGAAGAAGCGCATGAAGATCATCACCCTCTGCGGCGCCGGAATCGGCACCTCCGCCATCCTCAAGCTCGGCGCCGAGCGCGCCCTCGAGACCCTCGACCTCGAGGCCGACGTGATCGCCTCCGACCTGGCCTCCGTCGACGCGCTCGCCGCGGACGCGCAGGTCATCCTCACCTCCGGCGAGCTCGTCGACCGCATCGGCCGCACCTTCGCCGAGGTCGTCGTCATCGACAACTACCTCGACCAGAACGAGATCACGGAGAAGATCGAGCGGGCGCTCGGCTGAGCTCGTCTCTGAGCCGCTCCCTGCGCGGCTCAGCGCGGTCGGCCTCCCGACGGGGTGCGTTCCGCAGAGCGGGTTCCGTCGGGCTGCCTCGAATCGCTGGCACGCGATCCTCGGACGCGCCCTCCACCTTGCGGTGAGAGGGCGCTCCCTCCTCCTGCTGGTCGAGTGGCCGCGGAGCGGGGCAGCGAGACCCGGCTCCAGGGCGGACGGCTGCTCGGACCTCGCGGGAGGTCAGCGGGCGGCGAGCTGCTCGAGAGCGGCGACGATGAGGCGGCGTGCACGGGCGGGGGAGAGGCGGGCGGGCTGCTCGGAGGCGCGGGAGACCGCGATGCCGTCGAGGACCGCGAGGAGCAGCGCGGCGTCATCGGCGCCGAACGACGCCGCGGGATGCGCGGCGCGCAGCAGCTCCAGGACGACGTCCTCCGTGCGCGACCAGCCGGCGGTGTGGATCGTGCGGATCTCGGGATCGGTACCGGCGCGGGACGCGAAGGCGGTCCAGACGATCGCGTCGGGGACGTCCTCGTCCGCGACGCAGGCGATCTCGTCGCAGAAGACGCGCAGCCGCACCTCGGCCGACGGCTCGGCGTCCAGGCGGCTCCGCATCCGCTCACGGAAGCGCTCCTCGACCCGGGCCATCGCCCCGGACAGCAGTGCCTGCTTCGTCGGGAAGTGGTGCTGGACGGCCCCCACCGAGACCCCGGCCTCGGCCGCGACGGTGCGGATGCTGAGGTGCTCCGCCCCCCGGGTCGAGAGGACGGCGACGACCGCCGAGAGGATGTCGCTCCTGCTCTCGCGCCGATCCGGCATGGTGTCCCTCTCGTTCGACTGCTCGAGCAGGCTACGCTCTCGGACATGACCAATACGACCGTATTGCCAACCCCTGCCGGAGCCGGCCGCCGCACCGCGACCCTGGACGTCGTCCGCGGTGTCGCGATCATCGGGACCCTCGGCACGAACATCTGGATCTTCTCCCACCCCTGGGGGATGCTCGGACTGCTCTCCGCCCCGGTGACGCCGGAGACCTCCGACTCCGCCGGGACCGCGCAGCTCCTGCTGATGGCGCTGGCGCAGGGCAAGTTCCTCGCCCTCCTCTCCCTCGCCTTCGGGATGGGCCTCGCGATCCAGCACGCCTCCGCGGTCCGGCGAAGGACGCGCTGGCCGGGCCGGTACCTCTGGCGCGCGACGCTCCTCCTCCTGGACGGCGTGGTCAACTACGTGCTGATCGCGGAGTTCGACGTCCTCATGGGGTACGCCGTCACCGGAGCGGTCGTCGCCTGGCTGCTGCTCACCCGGCCGACGACGCAGCGCCGCGTGATCCTCGTCTGCGGCGCTCTGCACGTCGTCCTGATCTCGGCGCTCGTGGCGCTCGTGGCGGCGAGCGCGGACGGTGCCGGACAGGGGCCGACCGGCCGGAGCCCCTACGCGGACGCGTCGTTCCTCGGCCTCGCCCTCTTCCGGCTGCAGAACGCGGGCGTCTTCCGTGCGGAGCCGGTGCTCATCGGGCTCCTCAGCCTCGCGATGTTCCTCCTCGGCGCGCGCCTCCACCGGGCGGGGGTCCTCGCCACCGAGGGCGCGCCGCTCCGCCGCCGTCTGCTGGTCCTCGGCGCCCTCGCCGTCCCCGTCGACCTCGCGCTGGGCGTCTGGGGGAGCGCCGCCGGTCTGCTCGCCGAGCGCTACCTCGTCGCGCCCCTGGTCGGTCTCGGCCTGCTCGCGGCTCTCGCCGAGGTCTGCCTCCGCCGGGGCGCCGAGGGCTGGGCGGCACGTCGGGCACGGGAGGTCGGCCGGGTCGCCCTGAGCGCCTACCTCCTGCAGAACCTGCTCGGCGGCGCTCTCTTCTACGGCTGGGGACTCGGGCTGGCGGTGACGGCCGCGCATTGGCGCGTCCCGGTGACCGTGGGAGCGTTCCTGCTCATCGCGGCGGCCGTCGTGCTCGCGGCGCACCAGTGGCTGCGCAGGTTCGAGCTCGGCCCGGTGGAGTGGCTCTGGAAGCGGGGCGAGCGGATCGGTGTCCGCGCGCCCCGCTGACCGGAGGGGGACCTACGCGAGGAGCTCCGCGGCGCCGGTGCGCAGGGCGGCGAGGCGGGACGAGACGGCCGACCGGCGGGCGTCGGCGACGGCGTCGTGCGACCAGGCGTCGAGGTAGAGCTTGACCTTCGGCTCCGTGCCGCTCGGGCGGGCGATGAGGCGGGCTCCGTCGAGGGAGAAGCGGAGCGCGTCGGTCGGGGGCAGCGCGCCGCCCTCGGCGAGCAGGTCCTCGCTCCGCTCGACGGCGAGCCCGCCGATCGCGGTGGGAGGCGTCGCGCGGAGTCCGGCCATGATCCGGCCGATCTCGGAGAGGTCGGTGACGCGGAGCGAGATCTGCTCCGATCCGAAGAGCCCGAACCGTTCCGCGAACGACTCCAGCTCGTCGTCGATCGTGCGCTCCTCGGCGGCGAGCGCGCTCGCGAGGGAGAGGAAGGCGACCGCGGCCGAGACGCCGTCCTTGTCGCGGACCGTCCCGGGGTTCACCAGGTAGCCGAGCGCCTCCTCGTAGCCGAAGACGAGGTCGGGGACCCGCGAGATCCACTTGAAGCCCGTGAGGGTCTCGGCGAAGTCGAGGCCGTACTCGGCGGCCACGGCGCCGAGGGCGGGGGAGGACACGATCGAGCAGGCGAGCGCTCCTCCGACGCGGCCCTCGCGGCGGGCCTGCTCAGCGGCGCGCCAGCCGAGCAGCGCGCCGACCTCGTTGCCGGTGAGGCGCCGGAAGCCTTCCGGGGCGGAGGCGTCGGGCACGGCGGCGGCGAAGCGGTCGGCGTCCGGGTCGTTCGCCACGATCAGCTGCGCGCGACCGGAGCGCGCGGTCGCGAATGCGAGGTCGAGGGCGCCCGCCTCCTCCGGGTTCGGGAACGCGACCGTGGGGAACGCCGAGTCGGGCTCGATCTGCTCGACCACCACGGCCGGCTCGTCGAACCCTGCCGCGGAGAGCACCCGGTGCGCCGTCTCCCAGCCGACCCCGTGCATCGCCGTGTAGACGACGCGCAGCGGAGCGGACTGGCGGCCGACGGCGGCCGTCGCCTCGATGTAGGCGGCCACCACGGACTCGTCCGCGAGCCGGTACTCGCCGCGCGGCAGCTCCGGGACGCGCCGGTCCCGCGCGACCGCGAGGATCCGCTCGGCGATCTCGGAGTCGACCGGCGGCACGATCTGCGAGCCCTCGTCGGCGCCGCCGAGGTAGACCTTGTAGCCGTTGTCCTGCGGCGGGTTGTGGCTCGCCGTGACCATCACGCCGGCGTCGGCGCCGAGGTGGCGCACGGCGAAGGCCAGCACGGGGGTGGGCAGGAGTCGGGGGAGCAGCACGGCGTCCACGCCGGCGCCCGCCATCAGCGCGGCGGAGTCCTCGGCGAAGACGCGCGAGTTCTTCCGGCCGTCGTAGCCGATCACGACCACGGGCCGCTGGACGCCCTGCTCCAGCAGGAAGTCGGCGAGGCCGACGGCGGCCTGCGAGACCAGCACGCGGTTCATCCGATTGGATCCCGCCGCGATGGCGCCGCGCAGACCCGCGGTGCCGAAGGCCAGGCGGGCGCCGAAGCGGTCCTCGAGCTCGGCGCGGGCGGAGGCGTCGCCCGAGTCGGAGGCGGTCAGCAGGCCGACCAGCTCCTCGCGCGTCTCCGGGTCGGGGTCCTGGGCGAGCCAGTCCTCGGCGAGCTCCCGGACGTCGGCGCTCACAGAGTCCCCGTGATGCCGGCGAGCAGGCGGGCGAGGTCGTCCTCGGCGTCGCGGCCGGCCTCGAGCACCTCCTCATGGCTGAGGGGGGTCTTCTGGATGCCGGCGGCGAGGTTGGTGATGAGCGACATGCCCAGCACCTCCATGCCCGCCTCGCGCGCGGCGATGGCCTCGAGCGCGGTCGACATGCCGACGATGTGGCCGCCGATGATCCTCGCCATCTGCACCTCGGCCGGGCTCTCGTAGTGCGGGCCGCGGAACTGCACGTACACTCCCTCGTCCAGCTCAGGACGGGTCTGCCGCGCGAGGTCGCGCAGGCGCGAGGAGTAGAGGTCGGTGAGGTCGACGAAGGTCGCGCCCTCCAGCGGCGAGTCGGCCGTGAGGTTGATGTGGTCGCTGATCAGCACGGGGGTGCCGGGGGTCCAGTGCTCCTTGATGCCGCCCGCTCCGTTGGTGAGGATCATCACCGTCGCGCCCGTCGCGGCGGCGGTCCGGACGCTGTGCGCGACGCGGCGCACGCCGTAGCCCTCGTAGTAGTGGGTGCGGGCTCCGATGATCAGCGCGCGCTTGCCGGTGGGGAGCAGCACGGAGCGCAGGGTGCCGCCGTGCCCGTGCACGGCCGGCTTGGAGAAGCCGAGGATCTCGGTGGCCTCCACGGTCGCGGTCGTCTCGCCGATCGCGTCGGCGGCCCTGCCCCAGCCGCTGCCGAGAGTGAGGGCGATGTCGTGCTTCTCGACCCCGGTCGCCTCCGCGATCTGAGCGGCCGCGCGGGCCGCGATCTCGAAGGGATCGGCGTCGGGGGCGTCGAGCGGGTGCAGGGTCTGGTCGGACATCCTCCCACCCTACCGACGGGCTGCGCGGCCGCGGAGGACGGCTCCCGCAGCCGATCCGACACCCCGCGATTGGGTGAACACTCAGTGAGAGAGGACAATGGGAAGCATGGCTTACGAGTTCGAGCGCGCGCAGAGGATCGCTGTACTCGGAGGGGGGCCGGGCGGCTACGAAGCCGCCATCGCGGGAGCGCAGCTCGGCGCCGAGGTCACCCTGGTCGAGCGGGTCGGAGTGGGCGGCTCGGCCGTCATCACCGACGTCGTCCCGTCGAAGTCGCTCATCGCGACGGCGGAGGCCACCAACGCCATCGGCGAGGCCGCCGACCTGGGCGTGCAGTTCTTCACCCGCTCGGAGCAGAACAAGCCGGTGCGCCCGGACGTGGCGGTCAACCTGGCGACGGTGAACAAGCGCCTGCTCGGCCTCGCGCGCCAGCAGTCCGAGGACATGCGCGCGAACCTGGTGCACCACGGCGTGCGGATCGTCCAGGGGGACGGGCGCCTGGACGGGTCGAACGCCCTGATCGTCTCGACGGCCGCCGGCGGCGAGGGCATGGACTTCGACCGCATCGAGGCGGACACGATCGTGGTCTCGGTGGGCGCCAGCCCGCGCGTGCTGCCGACCGCTGCGCCCGACGGCGAGCGCATCCTCAGCTGGACCCAGCTCTACAACCTCAAGTCCGTCCCCGAGCACCTGATCGTGGTCGGCTCCGGCGTGACCGGCGCGGAGTTCGCCTCCGCCTACCGCGCGCTCGGCGCCCGCGTGACCCTCATCTCCTCCCGCGACCAAGTGCTGCCCGGCGAGGACGCCGACGCAGCCGCCGTGATCGAGAACGTCTTCAAGCGCAACGGCATGGTCGTGCTCTCGAAGTCGCGCGCCGACCGCGTCGAGCGGACCGAGAAGGGCGTGCAGGCCGTGCTCTCGGACGGACGCGTCGTCGAGGGCTCGCACTGCCTCATGGCCGTCGGCTCCGTGCCGAACACGGCGGGCATCGGCCTCGAGGACGCGGGAGTGCAGCTGACGGAGTCGGGGCACATCCGCGTCAACCGCGTCGCCCGCACCAGCGTCCCCTCGATCTACGCGGCCGGGGACTGCACCACGTTCCTCCCGCTCGCCTCCGTCGCCGCCATGCAGGGCCGCACCGGCGTGTTCCACGCCATGGGGGACGCCGTGAACCCGACCGAGGTGCGCAATGTCGCGGCCAACATCTTCACCCAGCCCGAGATCGCGACCGTCGGCTGGAGCCAGCGCGAGATCGAGGAGGGGATCGCGCAGGGCGAGATCTACAAGCTCCCGCTCGCCGCGAACCCGCGGGCGAAGATGATGGGCATCCGCGACGGCTTCGTGAAGCTGTTCGCGCGCACGGGCTCCGGCACCGTCATCGGAGGCGTCATCGTCGCTCCGAAGGCGAGCGAGCTGATCTTCCCGCTCGCCCTCGCTGTGGAGCACCGCCTGACCGTCGACCAGGTCGCGCGGGCCTTCACCGTCTACCCGAGCCTCACCGGCTCGATCTCGGACGCCGCGCGCGCCATGCACATCGTCACCTGACGCCCGCCCCCCGACCGAGGGAACCCCGGACCGTCGAGGGAACCGCGGCCAGCGGGTTCCCTCGACGGCCCGCGGTTCCCTCGGTGCCGCCGCGCGCTCAGACGATCTGGAGGAGGACGTGACCGGCGGGGACGGTCGCGCCGGCCGCCGCGTCGAGGCCCTTCACGACGCCGTCCTTGTGGGCGGTGAGCGGCTGCTCCATCTTCATCGCCTCGAGGACGACGACCAGGTCGCCGGTGACGACCGTGTCGCCCTCGGCGACGGCGACCTTGACGATGGTCGCCTGCATGGGCGAGGCGACGGAGTCGCCCGTGACGGTGCTGACGGAGGAGGAGCCGCGGCGCTTCGGGGAGGCCGCAGCGGCCCCGCGGGCGGGTCCCGAGCCGGCCAGGTCGGCGGGGAGCGTGACCTCGACGCGGCGCCCGTCGACCTCGACGACCACGTTCCGGCGGTCCGCCGGCTCGTCGGTCGCTCCGGGCTCGCCGCTCCAGGCCGGGATCGTGTTCTCGAACTCGGTCTCGATCCAGCGGGTGTAGATCGTGAAGGGCGCTCCGCCCTCGGGGGCGAAGGCCGGGTCCTCGACGATCGCGCGGTGGAAGGGGAGGACGGTCGGCAGGCCGGTGACCTCGAACTCGGCGAGGGCGCGCCGCGAGCGCTCCAGCGCCTGCTCGCGGCTGTCGCCGGTGACGATCAGCTTCGCGAGGAGCGAGTCGAAGGAGCCGGAGATCACGTCGCCGGCGACGACGCCGGAGTCGACGCGGACGCCCGGTCCGCCGGGGGCCTTGAAGACGTGCACCGGACCCGGGGCGGGGAGGAAGCCGCGGCCCGCGTCCTCGCCGTTGATGCGGAACTCGAAGGAGTGGCCGCGGGGCGCCGGGTCGTCGTAGTCGAGCACGCCGCCCTCGGCGAGGCGGAACTGCTCGCGGACGAGGTCGATGCCGGTGATCTCCTCCGACACGGGATGCTCGACCTGGAGGCGGGTGTTCACCTCGAGGAAGGACACCGTGCCGTCCTTGCCGATCAGGAACTCGCAGGTCCCGGCGCCGAGGTAGCCGACCTCCTGCAGGATCGCCTTCGAGGCGCGGTAGAGCTCGGTGTTCTGCGCCTCGGTCAGGAACGGCGCGGGCGCCTCCTCGACGAGCTTCTGGTGGCGGCGCTGGAGGGAGCAGTCGCGGGTGGAGACGACGACGACGGTGCCGTGCGCGTCGGCCAGGCACTGGGTCTCGACGTGGCGCGGCTGATCGAGGTACTTCTCGACGAAGCACTCGCCGCGGCCGAAGGCGGCGACGGCCTCGCGCGTGGCGGAGGCGAACAGCTCCTCGACCTCGTCGCGCTCCCGGGCGACCTTGAGGCCGCGACCGCCGCCGCCGAAGGCCGCCTTGATCGCGACGGGGAGGCCGTACTGGTCCACGAACTCGAGCACCTCGGCGGCGCCGGAGACGGGGTTCAGGGTTCCCGGGGCGAGCGGGGCGCCGACCTTCTCGGCGACGTGGCGGGCCGAGACCTTGTCGCCGAGGCGCTCGATGGCCTCGGGGCCGGGGCCGATCCAGATCAGGCCGGCGTCGATGACGGCGCGGGCGAAGTCGGCGTTCTCGGCGAGGAACCCGTAGCCGGGGTGCACGGCGTCGGCACCGGAGCGGCGCGCCACCGAGAGCAGCTTGTCGATGACGAGGTAGGTCTCGGCGCTGGTCGTCCCGCCGAGGGCGTAGGCCTCGTCGGCGAGGCGGCTGTGCACGGCGTCGCGGTCCTGGTCGGCGTAGACGGCCACGGAGGCGATCCCGCTGTCGCGGGCGGCGCGGATGACTCGGACGGCGATCTCGCCCCGGTTGGCGACGAGCACCTTCGTAATCTTCGGCATGGTCCCCAACCCTAGGGGGCGGCTCCGCCGGGTCCGGCGCGGCTCACCACAAAGAAGCGGAGGGCCTTCGTCGGTTCCTCACAAGGGCGGGACGGGCCTCAGCGGTTCCAGAGCGCGGTCCAGTCGACGCCGAGGCTGCGCACCAGAGCGCGGAGGGTCGGCACCGACATCCCGATCACCGTCGAGGGGTCGCCCTCGATCGCGGTGATGAAGCCGGCGCCGCGGCCGTCGATGGTGAAGGCCCCGGCCACCTCGAGGGGCTCGCCGGTGGCGACGTAGGCGTCGATCTCGGCGTCGTCGATGTCGTCGGCGAAGGTGACGGCGGCGGAGGTGACCGCTCCGGCCTCGGCGACGATCCTCCCGCCGCGGTGGTCGACGAGCCAGTGGCCGGAGTGGAGGCGGCCGGTGCGTCCGCGCTGGGCGCGCCAGCGCTCCCGGGCCCGCTCCGGCTCGTGCGGCTTGCCGTGGACGACGCCGTCGAGGACGAACGCGGAGTCGCCGCCGAGCACCAGACCGTCGATCTCCGGGCGCAGGACGGCGTGCGCCTTGGCGCGGGAGAGCAGCGAGACGGTGGCGTCCGCGTCGAGCGCCGCGCCCCGCTCCTGCTCGGCCCGGGCGACGGCCGCGGGCTCGTCCACGTCGGAGGGGACGACGACGGGCTCGATCCCGGAGGCCCGCAGCAGCGCGAGGCGCGCGGGGGAGGTGGAGGCGAGGTAGAGGCGCACGAGGGCTCCCTGCGGCCGGGCCCACGCTGTGGGATGCTCGACGGATGGCACAGACCCCGCCCCGAGCATCCGCCCGCCCCGACGGGGCCGACGACGCACTCGGGACCGAGATCGAGCTCGACATTAGCAATGTCGCCCACGGCGGCGTGTTCGTCGCCCGGCACGAGGGCCGCGTCGTCTTCGTCCCGGACGTCCTCCCCGGCGAGCGCGTGCGGGCGCGGATCAGCGAGGTCCGGCACGACAGCTTCTGGCGCGCCGAGGCGCTCGAGGTGCTCGACGCGTCCGAGCACCGGGTGAAGCACGTCTGGCCCGAGGCCGCTCTCGACCGCCGCCCGGAGGAGCGCGTCGGCGGCGCCGAGCTCGGCCACGCCGACCTCGCCTACCAGCGCGAGCTGAAGCGCCTCGTGCTCGTCGACTCCTTCTCCCGCTTCGCCCGTCGCGAGGTCGAGGTGGAGGTCTCGCCGATCGGCGGGGACGACGCGTCCGGCGGCCTCGGCTGGCGCACGCGCAACCGCCTCCACGTCGACGACGACGGACGGGTCGGCCCCTACGCGGCGCGCAGCCACCACGTCGTCACCGTGGAGTCGCTGCCCCTCGCGACGGCCGACTCCTCCCTGGCCGCACCGCTGGGCGAGCGCCTCGCTCCCGGCTCGGTGGTCGACCTCGTCGACGCGGCCGGGTCCGAGGGGGCCGCGGTGCTCGTGCACGAGCCCTCCGACAAGCGCGCCCGCCGCGACCGCACGGTCGTGAGCGAGTTCGTCGCCGACCGCACCTTCCGCGTCGACCGCACCGGCTTCTGGCAGGTGCACCGCGGCGCTGCCGCCGCGCTCTTCGAGGCCGTGCAGGCCGCCGTCGACGCGGATGCGGCGGACCCGTCGGCCGCCAACCACGACCTCTACGGCGGGGTGGGCCTGCTCGCCGCTGCGCTGGCCGACCGCCTCGGCGCCGGAGTGCGCGTGACCAGCGTCGAGAGCGACTCCCGCGCCACCGAGCACGCGCTCGAGAACCTGGCCGACCAGGTCGGCGCCCGCGCGGTGACCGCCCGCGTCGACCGCTACCTCCGCGACGTCGTCGCCCAGGCCGATGCGCGCGAGCGGGCGCGGTGGCGCGCCGCGACCGTGGTCCTCGACCCGCCCCGCTCGGGTGCCGGCCGAGCGGTCACCGACGCTCTGGCGGACCTGCGGCCGGCGCAGCTCGTCTACGTCGCCTGCGACCCGGTCGCACTCGCCCGCGACGTGGGCGCCCTGACCGGGGCCGGCTACGAGCTGGAGCGCCTCGAGGGCTTCGACCTCTTCCCGCACACCTCCCACGTGGAGGCCGTTGCGCGACTGGTCCGACGAGAGGACTGACCGCGGGCCCGCGCCTGCGTACCATGGGCGGGATGGAGCCCCACGCCGACGTCGCCGCAGCCGAGGCCCCGCGCGTGCGCGTGGCGATCGTGGACGACCACGAGTCGGTGCGCCTGGGCGTGGCCGCCGCCGTCGAGAGCGCGGGGATGCAGGTGGTCGCCGCCGCCGAGACCGTCCAGGCCCTCGAGAGCACGATCGGCGGCGCCGAGATCGAGGTGCTCGTCCTCGACCTGTCCCTGAACGACGGCTCGAGCATCACCAGCAACGTCAAGTGGGGGCAGGTGCGAGGCTCCGCCGTCCTCGTCCACAGCATCGCCGACCGCGTCGTGGCCGTGCGGGAGGCGCTCGCCGCGGGGGCCGCCGGCGTCATCCCGAAGTCCTCGCCGATGTCGACGGTCGTCGCCGCCATCCGCACCGTCGCCCGCGGCGAGGTCCTCAACAATCTGGAGTGGGCCTCGGCGATCGACGCCGACGACGACTTCGCCCGGGCCGTGCTCGGCCGTCGCGAGCGCGACGTCCTGCATCTGTACGCCTCGGGGCTGCCGCTGAAGCTGGTGGCCGAGCGGCTGCAGATCTCCGTGTCGACGGCGAAGGAGTACCTCGACCGGATCCGCGACAAGTACGTCGAGATCGGCCGTCCCGCCCCGACGAAGGTCGATCTGCTGCGGCGCGCGGTGGAGGACGGCATCCTCCCGGGCATCGACCCGGACGACGGCGATGGCGGGCGCTGAGGCGCCGATCGCCCGCCGCAACGCCGGGCGCGAGCGGATCGACAGGATCATCAGCACGGTCGTGTCGTTCTTCGGCTTCGGCTTCGGCGTGCAGACCGTTCCGCCGATCCTCGCCCAGCTGCCCCTGCTGCGCCCCGAGGTGGCCTGGCCGGTGCTGGTGCTGGTCTTCGGATCGCTCACCGCCGCCGTGGTCACCGCCGTGCTGCGGCGGGGCACGCGGATCACGGCGGTCCTGGTCGCGGTCGGCGTCCTCGTCGCGCTCCTGACCTGGCCGGCCGCCGTCGCCAGTGGAGGCGCGGACCGCGAGACCCCGTGGATCTGGTATCTGCTGACCATCGGGACCGCCTTCTGCACGATCGCGGCTCCGCTCCGGATCGCGATCGCGTACGTGTCGGTGACGACCGTGCTGTTCGGCCTGCTGCGCGTCCTCCCCTCCGGCGGCGGGGCGGAGCCGACCCGCGCGATCCTCGACGCCGCCTACGTGGGCATCGTCGGCTTCGTGATGCTGGTGCTGATCACCGTGCTCCGGCAGTCGGCCGACCAGATCGACCGCGCGCAGACCACGGCCATGGAGCAGTACGAGGCGGCGATGCGCCAGCACGCCGGCGAGATGGAGCGGGTCGAGGTCGACGCCCTGGTGCACGACAACGTGCTCGCGACGCTGCTCTCCGCCGCCTCCGCCGAGTCGCCGGCCGAGCGCGCGCTGGTCTCCTCGATGGCGCAGCGCACCCTCGCCGTGCTGCTGCCCGACCACGAGCCGGAGCCGCCCGAGGGGCTGGTCCCGCTCGAGCTCCTGCAGCGTCAGCTCGGTCACGCGGCGTCGACCTTCGGGACCGAGATCGCGGTCGCGACGGCCGACGGAGTGGACCCCCGCGCGACGACGCTGCCGCGTCCAGTGGCCGAGGCGCTGCTCGGCGCGGTCTGGCAGGCGCTCGCCAACAGCGTCCAGCACGCGGGTCCGAGCGGCAGTGTCCACCGCGCCGTGCACGGGCTGCTGGGCGTCGGCGCGGTGGAGGTCGTGGTGGAGGACGACGGCCGCGGCTTCCGGCTCGCCGACGTCCCCCGCGAGCGGCTGGGCATCCGGCTCTCCATCCTCGAGCGGGTGCACAACGCTCGGGGATCGGCGCGGGTCGACTCGACTCCGGGCGAGGGCACCCGTGTCGTCCTCTCCTGGCGGGCGGACGGGGGAGCAGCGCGATGATCGCCTATCCACGCCCCCTGCTCCAGGTGCTCGGCGCCGGCTTCTCGCTCTACCACGTGGTGCTCGCCTTCTTCTCCTTCCGCATCTCCCCGGCCACGCCGGCCGACCTCGTCGCGGTCGCGCTGTACGTCGCGGCGACCGTCGTCGCCCTCTGGCCCGGAGCGACGACCCGGCTCGCCCCGCCCGTCGCGGTCGGGATGACCGCTGTCGCCGTCGCGCTGCCGCTGCTCGTCGCGCCCTCGCTCGATCCCGGAGCCTCCAACGGCTACTCCACCTGGTACATCGCCGCGGTCGGCACCCTGATGACGATCGTGTGCGCCCGCCGGCGCGCGGCCTGCGCCTGGGTCGGCGTCGGCTTCCTGATCGTGCACACCGTGTTCTGGGCCGGCCCGGCCGCTCTGGCCACTCTCGGCGTCGTCGGGGGGATCGCCTGGGTCGCGATCGCGCAGCTGCTCATCGTCGAGCTCGGGCGCGCAGGGTCGGAGGCGCGCGTGCTCGAGGCGGCCGAGCGCGCGGCCGCGTCGTGGCGGGCGGCGGAGGAGGCGCACCTCACGGAGCGCGAGGTCCGGCTGGAGCAGACCCGCGCCCTCGCCTCCGACATGCTGCTGCGCATCGCGGAGCCGGGGCCGGGCCTCACCGACGAGGAGCGTCGAGAATGCCGCCTGCTCGAGGCGGCCGTGCGCGACGAGATCCGCGGCCGGCGGCTGCTGGACGACGAGGTGCGGCGTCTCGTGCTCGACGCGCGCCGGCGGGGCGTGACCGTGTCGGTGCTCGACGACGGCGGCCTCGACCGCACCTCCGAGGAAGAGAGCCGTCGAGTGCTGGGGGAGCTCGCCCGGGCTCTGAGCGGGATCCGCGAGGAGGTCGACCGCGTGGTGGTGCGCACCGCGTCGGCGGACTCGGCCTCTGCGGTCACGGTCGTGGGCCTGCGGACGGCGGGCGACGGCAGCGCGGGCGCTCTCGGCTCCGATGACACGGGGGACGAGGTCGACGCCTGGGTCGAGATCCGGCGCGACGGCGTCGGCGGACGGGACGTCTGAGCGGCGGAGAGAGCGCCACGCGGAAGTCGGATCGCGCGGCGACGGACGGCGACCCGGTGCAGGGGGCGTGCGGATGTCGGATCGGCGCCGCGGTCGGGACGCAGTCGACTCTCAGCACGGCTCAGGTCTCGGCACGGCTCGGGTCTCGGCGCGGACCGGTCGTCGGCGCGGCACGATCGTGAGCGGAGCCGGTCAGGCCCAGAGCCGGTCATGAGCGGAGCCCGTCATGACCGGAGCCCATCGTCAGCAGCCCCCGTTAACGGAGTGCGGCGGGCCGTCCACTCCTCCGAAGAGGGGGCCCGGCCCGCCGTCAAACCCCGAGTGAGGGTAACAACCCGAATATTACCCTCACTCGCCCCCAACACACCCGCCTGCTTACCCTGGTCGGCGAGTGATTGGCGGTGCCCCTTCCGAAGGAGGAGTACCGTACGTCCACTAGTGTGCTCGCTCCGCCAGGAGGCGCATAGTCAGCACTTTAGGGGACTAATCGGGGGACAAATTTCACGTTCCACGTCGCGGATCGCCCGTCCGCCCACGGCCGGCGTCTGCGAGTGCGCTCAGCCGGAGAAGGAGCGCCATGCTCCGGGTGCCGGCCGGAGCGGCCTGCGGACCGCGGCGGTGCGGTCGTTCCAGCCTCCGCTGAGCTCCTGCGGGGTCTCCGGCTCGGGCTCGGTGCGCGAGGTCAGTGCGGTGACGACGGCCGTGACGGCGGCGATCTCGGCGGCGTCGAGGCCGGGGGTGGAGATGACGACGGCGGGTGAGGACTCGGAGGCGGTCATCCCGTGACGCTATCGCATGCCGTTCACGGCGCCGGTCGGCGGGGCATGGCTATGCTGACGCCGGATGCCGCCGGAGCGTCGTCCATCCGTTGCGAACAGGAGCGTCCCCGCATGCCGACGTGGTTCCCGAGGAGCGGTGCCGCGGCGCTGCGCCCCCTGCGTCTGCTGGTCCGGAGGTCGCCCGCGGCCGTCTCGGTCGTCCTGGTCCTCCTGGCTGCGAGTGCGGTCACAGGGACGCTCGTCGCCCCCGCAGGAGCCGAGACGACGGCCTGGTGGGCGGCGGGTGCGACGACGACCCTCGACGGCCGTCCCTGGACGGCGGTGGCCGCCCTCCTGATCGCGGCGGACCCGCTGCAGCTGCTCCTGGACGTCGTGCTGGTGCTCCCGATGCTCCTCGCCGCGGAGCGCCGCCTCGGCTCGGCCCGCACCGTCCTCGCCTTCCTCGTGACCGGGGCCGTCGGGATCGTCGTCGGGTCGGCCGTGCAGTCGATCGGCGCTCTCGCCGGCGAGTGGTGGGCGGGCGACACCGTCGGCGACCACACCTTCGACCCGCTCATCGGCGCGGTCGGCGCCCTCATCGCCTCGACCGCCTTCATGGGGGCTCTGTGGCGCCGCCGGCTCCGGGTGACCGTCTTCGCCGTCGTGCTGATGTTCGTGCTCTACGCGGGCGACTCCGCCGACGCGTACCGGCTACTAGCCGGCGGTGCGGGTCTCGTGCTCGGCGCGGTGCTCGCGCGAGGAGTGTCGGGGCTGCGTCCGCAGCGTCCGGCGCCGAGCTCGCACCGCGAGTCCCGGGGGCTTCTGGCGGCGGTCGTCGTCGTCACCGCGATCGGTCCGCTCGTCGCCGTCCTCTCGGACTCGGGCTACGGTCCGTTCTCGTTCCTCGGGCGACTGCTGCAGAGCGCCTTCACGGGGACGACGGACCTCGAGGACCCGTGCAGCCGCGCCCTCCGGCACTGCGCCCACCACGTGAAGCTGAGCCTGGTCGCCCCCGGGCCGATCCTGCTCACGTTCGTCCCGCTCCTCCTCCTGCTCGTCGCCGCCTACGGCCTGCGCTCCGGGCGCCGCCTGGGCCTGCTGCTGGCGGTCGGGGTGAACATCGCGATCGCGATCCTGGAGGTGTTCTCCCTCCAGCGCGCGGCCCGGCACCCCGAGTTCCTGTACTACGCGGAGTACCTGCTCTGGGTGGCGACGACGGTGCTGGTGCCGCTGGCCGTCGTGGCGATGCTCGTGATCGGGAGGAGGCACTTCCGCATCCGGGCTCCCCGTGCCGCCGCGAGGCTCTGGACGCGGGTCGTCGCGATCGCCTTCGTCGTGTCCCTCGGCGGCTACCTGGCGCTCTCGGCCGGCGTGCGCACGAGCTTCGAGCCGCTCCTGGGCGTCGGGAGGCTCCTCCTGGACGGGCTGCTGCGCTTCGTCCCGGTGAGCTTCCTCGGCGGCGCCGGACTGCTCGCCGTGCCGCGGGAGCCCGTCGCGCGGATCGTCTTCGAGTGGGTCGGCCCGGTGTTCTGGCTCGTGGTCGTCGTGGCCGTGGTCGCCCTGCTCCGAGCCGCCGACGTGCAGCGGAACCGCGGCGACGAGGCGCGGTACCGCGCGCTCCTCTCCCTGCACGGCGCCGGCAGCCTCGGCCACCAGGGGACCTGGGAGGGCAATGCGCACTGGATCTCGGCCGACGGGACCGGCGGAGTCGCCTACCGGGTGATCGGCGGCGTGGCGATCACCCTCTCCGACCCGGCCTGCGCTCCCGAGCGACGCGAGGACGTCGTAGCCGAGTTCGTGCGGTTCTGCGACGAGCGCAGCTGGACGCCCGTGTTCTACAGCATCCACGACGAGCTGCTCCCCGTCTTCGACCGGCTCGGCTGGTCGCGCCTCTCCGTCGGCGAGGAGACGATCATCGAGCTCTCCTCCTTCGAGCTCACGGGCAAGCGGTGGCAGAAGGTGCGCTACCCGCTCACCCGCGGCATCAAGCTGGGCATCGAGGCGCGGTGGACCAGCTGGCCCGAGCTCTCCCTCGGCATGGCCAACCAGATCGTCGACCTGTCGGAGCGCTGGGTCGCCGAGAAGGCGCTGCCCGAGATGGGCTTCACCCTCGGCGGGATCGACGAGGTCCGCGATCCCGACGTCGCGCTCCTGCTCGCGGTCGGGCCGGACGGCGTGCTGCAGGGTGTGACGAGCTGGCTGCCGGTGCACAGGGAGGGCCGCGTGGTCGGCTGGACCCTCGACTTCATGCGCCGCTCCGACGACGCGATGCCCGGCATCATGGAGTTCCTCATCGCCTCCGCGGCGCTGCGCGTCAAGGAGGAGGGCGCCGAGTTCCTCTCGCTCTCGGGCGCCCCGCTCGCCACCGCACCGGTCGAGGAGGGGGAGGAGCCTCCGGAGCCGACGGTCCTCTCGCGCCTGCTGGAGTTCCTCTCGCGGACGCTCGAGCCCGCCTACGGATTCACGTCGCTGTTCCGCTTCAAGGCGAAGTTCCACCCGCGCTACGCGGGCCTCTGGATGACCTACCCCGACGCCCTGCAGCTGCCCCGGATCGGAGCCGCACTCGGCCGCGCCTACCTGCCCGACCTCTCCGCTTCGCAGGCGCTGGCCTTCGCCCGGGTGGTCGGAGCGAAGCCGGAGGAGAAGCCGTCCGAGACGCCCGCGGCGAAGCCGGATGCTCCTGCAGCCGAAGCGGGCGCTGGTGTGGCGAAGGCGGGTGCTCCGGCAGCGAAGGCGGGTGCTCCTGCGGCGAAGACGGATGCCCGGGCGGCGAGGCCCGGTTCCGCGGCGGGGAAGCCGGATGCTCCGGCAGCGGAGCCGGACGCTCCTGCCGTGCAGGCCGACACTCCCGCGGAGTCCGCTGCCCGACGGACCGGCCCCGGCTCCTCCGACTGATCGTTCCGCCCCTCAACCCCGTGAGGAGGCGGACACAGCGGAACGCCGCGGCACGGACGGTCTCCCGTCTCCTGCCGCGGCGTCCGAGCGAGCCGGGTCAGAGCGGGATGTTGCCGTGCTTCTTCGCGGGCAGGTTGGCCCGCTTGGTGCGCAGCGCCCGCAGCGCCTTGATGACGGAGACGCGGGTCGCCGAGGGCTCGATCACGCCGTCGAGCTCGCCGCGCTCGGCCGCGAGGAACGGGCTCGCGACGTTGTAGGTGTACTCGTTCGCCAGGCGCGTCCGGACGGCCGCGACGTCCTCGCCGGCCTCCTCCGCCTTGCGGATCTCGTTGCGGTAGAGGATGTTGACCGCGCCCTGGCCGCCCATGACGGCGATCTCGGCGGTCGGCCACGCGAGGTTGATGTCGGCGCCCAGCTGCTTGGACCCCATCACGATGTAGGCGCCGCCGTAGGCCTTGCGCAGGATGACCGTGACCAGCGGCACGGTCGCCTCGGCGTAGGCGTAGAGCAGCTTCGCGCCACGGCGGATGACGCCGGTCCACTCCTGGTCGGTGCCGGGCAGGTAGCCCGGGACGTCGACCAGGGTCAGGATCGGCAGCGAGAACGCGTCGCAGAAGCGGACGAAGCGGGACGCCTTCTCGCCCGCCTCGATGTTCAGCGTGCCCGCCATGGCGCTCGGCTGGTTCGCGATGATGCCGACGGAGCGGCCCTCGACACGGCCGAAGCCGATCACGATGTTCGGCGCGAACAGCGGCTGCACCTCGAGGAAGTCGCCCTCGTCGACGATGTGCTCGATGACGGCGCGCATGTCGTACGGCTGGTTCGGGCTGTCGGGGATGACCGTGTCGAGGAAGCGGTCCGCGTCGGTCGTCTCGAGGTCGACCTCGGTCTCGAAGACGGGGACCGGCGACAGGTTGTTGTCGGGGAGGAAGGAGAGGAGCGTCCGCGCGTAGTCCAGCGCGTCGTTCTCGTCGCTCGCGAGGTAGTGCGAGACGCCCGAGATCTTGTTGTGGGTCAGCGCGCCGCCGAGCTCCTCCATGCCGACGTCCTCGCCGGTGACGGTCTTGATGACGTCGGGCCCGGTGACGAACATCTGGCTGGTCTTGTCGACCATGATCACGAAGTCGGTCAGCGCGGGGGAGTAGACCGCGCCTCCTGCGGCCGGGCCGCAGATGATCGAGATCTGGGGGATCACGCCGCTCGCCGCGGTGTTGCGGCGGAAGATCTCGCCGTACTTGCCGAGAGCGACCACGCCCTCCTGGATGCGCGCTCCGCCCGAGTCGAGGATGCCGATGATCGGAACGCCGGTCTTCAGGGCGAGGTCCATCACCTTGATGATCTTCTCGCCGGCCACCTCGCCGAGCGAGCCGCCGAAGATCGTGAAGTCCTGCGAGTACACGGCGACCTGGCGGCCGTGGATGGTGCCGGTCCCGGTGACGACGGCGTCGCCGTAAGGGCGCTTCTTCTCCATGCCGAAGGCGTGGGTGCGGTGGCGGACGAACTCGTCCAGCTCGACGAACGAGCCCGGGTCGAGGAGGGTGTCGATCCGCTCGCGCGCGGTCATCTTGCCCTTGGCGTGCTGCTTCTCGATCGCCGCCTCGCCACTGGCCGTGACGGCCTCGTGGTAGCGGTTCCTGAGGTCCGCGATCTTCCCCGCGGTCGTGTACAGATCGGGCGCGGGACGTTCGGTGTTCGCGGTCACCCGCTCACCCTACCGGCGGGGCGGACGCCTCCTCTTGTCGCACTCGCACAGGGAGGGCCGCTCCGGACGGGAGGATCCGGACAAGGGTGGGCCGTCGCGAGCAGCGCTCGGAGCGGCCTCGCGGGAGCCGCCGCTACCGTGGCGGGATGCAGCTCCCGCTCTCCTCCGCCGTCTCCCCCCGCGTCCTCGCGCTCGAATCGGCGGGGTCGACGAACGACGAGCTCCGCGAGCGGGCGGTCGCGGACCCCGCCGCGTGGCCGCACCTCTCCGTCGTCGCCACCGGCGACCAGCGCGCCGGGCGCGGCCGGCTGGGGCGCGTCTGGCAGGCGCCCGCGGGCCGGACGCTCGCGGCCTCCACCCTGGTCGACGCCTCCGCCCTCGGCGCCGAGGCCTCCGGCTGGCTGCCGCTCGTGGCCGGGGCGGCTCTCGCCCGCGCCCTCGCACCCCTCGTCGACGGGGACGTCGCCGTCAAGTGGCCCAACGACGTCCTGATCGACGGCCGGAAGGTCGCCGGGATCCTCGCCGAGCGCCTGCCGGACGGGCGGGTCGTCGTCGGCACCGGCGTGAACCTGCTGCTGACGGAGGCGGAGCTGCCGGTCCCGACCGCGACCTCGCTCGCCCTCGCCGGGGCGCGGACGACGAGCGCCGACGAGGTGCTCGCCGCGTTCCTCACCGGGTTCCAGGCCCTGCTCGCTCCGCTGCTCGCCCAGGGCGACGCCGAGGCCTCCGGAGCGGCGGCCGCCGTCCGCGCCTCCTGCGGCACCCTCGGCACGCGCGTCCGGCTCGAGCTGCCCGACGGCACGCAGGAGGAGGGGACCGCCTCCGACCTCGCTCCGGACGGCTCGCTCCTGCTCGAGCAGGGCGGCGCGCTGCGCTCGTTCCCGGCCGGCGACGTCACGCATCTGCGCTCCTGATGGCCCGGACCGACCCCGCCGACCGCGAGCTGGCGCGGCTGACCCCGCGCGCCCGCCGGGCGGTCGCACCGGTCGTCGGCCTCCTCCTGCTCACCTGGACGGGCTTCTACTTCGCCGCGCAGTTCGAGCTCGCCCTGCAGCGCTGGATCATCGGGCTCGGCACCGCCCTGCTGGTGCTGCTCCTCTGCGCTCCCGGGATCGCCGGCTGGGCGAGCGTGCGCTACCGCGTCACCGCCTCCGGCCTCAGCGCGCGCCGGGGCGTGGCGTCGGTCCGGCGGGCCGAGGTGGTCTTCGACCGGAGGATGGACGTCGCGGTCGAGCGCTCCCTCGGCCAGCGTCTCGCCCGCTGCGGCGACGTCCGGATCCTGCAGGCGGGCGCGGAGGTGTTCGTGCTGCGCGATCTGCCGGATCCCGAGCTCACGGCCGACCTGCTGCGGGAGGCGATCGGCGCGGCTCCGGTCCTCGAGCCGGAGTGGCCGCCGCCCGCGTGAGCCCGCCGGGGCCTCGGTAGCATGGAGCCGCCCCGCGCCAGCGGGCGGAGACGGAGGAGCGCCATGCGCGTCGGCGTGATCGGGGGCGGCCAGCTCGCTCGGATGATGATCCCCGCGGCGGTGGAGCTCGGCATCGAGATCGCCGTGCTCGCCGAGAGCGAGGGCGCCCCGGCGGCGCTCGCCGCGACACGGGTCGGCGACTACCGCGACGAGGCGACCGTGCTCGCTTTCGCCGAGACCGTGGACGTGGTCACGTTCGACCACGAGCACGTTCCCCAGCCGATCCTCCGCGAGCTCGTCGCCCGCGGCGTCGCCGTGCACCCCGGCCCCGACGCCCTGCTGTTCGCGCAGGACAAGCTGATGATGCGGCGCCGCCTGACCGAGCTCGGCGTGCCCGTGCCCGAGTGGGCCGAGGTCTCCTCCGCCGAGGAGCTCGGGGAGTTCCTGGCCGAGCACGGCGGCAGCGCCGTGGTGAAGACCGCGCGCGGCGGATACGACGGCAAGGGCGTGCGCGTGGTGCGCGGCGCCCACGAGGCGGACGACTGGTTCACCGCCCTCGCCGAGGACGGCCGGGGCGGCTCGCTCCTGGTCGAGGAGCTGGTCGGCTTCCGCCGCGAGCTCGCGCAGCTCGTCGCCCGGCGCCCCTCCGGCGAGAGCATCCTCTGGCCCGTGGTGGAGTCGGTGCAGCGCGACGGCGTCTGCGCCGAGGTGATCGCTCCGGCCCCCGCGTCAGCCGGTCGGCTCGCGGCCGCCGCGGCCGAGATCGCGCAGACGATCGCCGACAGCCTCGGAGTCACCGGCGTCCTGGCCGTCGAGCTGTTCGAGACGACGGACGACCGCATCCTGGTCAACGAGCTGGCCATGCGCCCGCACAACAGCGGCCACTGGACGATGGACGGATCGACCACCTCGCAGTTCGAGCAGCACCTGCGCGCGGTCCTCGACCTGCCGCTCGGCGCGACGGGGTGCCGCGACACGTGGACGGTGATGGTCAACGTGCTCGGCGGCCCGGTGGGGGAGTCGCTGACGGACCGCTACCCGCGGGTGCTCGCCGATCACCCGGGCGTGAAGGTGCACAACTACGGCAAGGAGCCGCGACCGGGCCGCAAGGTCGGGCACGTGAACGCCACCGGCGACGACCTCGACCTCGTGGTCTACGAGGCTCGCGCGGCGGCGGCCGTTCTCACGGACTGACCCGTACGATGGTCGCCGTGACGAGCCAGCCGACCTCCCCGACCCCTGCCGGAGCCCTCTCGTGAGCGAGGACACGCTCGTGAACGGGCCCGCGCCGCTCGTCGGCGTCGTGATGGGCTCGGATTCGGACTGGTCCGTCATGCAGGCGGCGTCCACCGTCCTCGCCGAGTTCGGCGTGGCGCACGAGGTCCGCGTCGTCTCCGCGCACCGCACCCCGGAGGCGATGATCGCGTACGGCCGCGAGGCCCGCGGCCGCGGCCTGAAGGTCGTCATCGCCGGAGCGGGCGGAGCCGCCCACCTCCCCGGCATGCTCGCCGCGGTGACCTCGCTCCCCGTCGTCGGAGTGCCGGTCCCGCTCGCCCGCCTGGACGGGCTCGACTCCCTCCTCTCGATCGTGCAGATGCCGGCGGGCGTCCCCGTCGCCACCGTCTCCATCGGCGGAGCGCGGAACGCCGGACTGCTCGCGGTGAAGATCCTCGCGACGGCGGACGACGCCCTCTCCGCAGCGCTCGACGCCTTCGCCGCCGACCTCGAGGTGCAGGTCGCCGCGAAGAACGACGCCCTGGTGGCGGGCCTGTGACGGCCGTCGCTCTGCCGCTGCGGCACCCGGACGTCGCCTCCCGCGCCTTCATGACGCGGCGGGCGTGGTGGCTGCTGATCGTCAACCTCCTGGTGCCCGGGTCCGCTCAGGTCCTGGCGGGGAACCGGCGGCTCGGGCGCCTCGGGCTCGGCTTCACCCTCGGGCTCTGGGTCGCCCTCCTGGTCGCGGTGCTCCTCTACTTCGTCTTCCCGACCGGCCTCTACACGCTCGCGACCTTCGACCTCTCGATGCTCGCGCTCCAGGCGGCGCTCGTCGTCTACGGAGTGGTCTGGGCCGTGCTGACGCTCGACACCCTCCGCCTGATCCGCGTGGTCCGCGTGCGCCCGCGGATGCGCGGCGTGCTCGCCTTCGCGACGATCGCGCTGATAGCGGTCTCGGTCGGCACCACCGCCTACGGCACCTACCTGCTCGGCGTCACCCGTGGGACGCTGTCGTCGATCTTCGGCGGCGGAGCGATCGAGCAGCCGATCGACGGCCGCTACAACGTGATGCTCCTCGGCGGCGACGCGGGGGAGGACCGAGACGGTCTGCGCCCCGACAGCATCTCGGTGGTCAGCATCGACGCGTCGAGCGGCAAGGCCTCGATCATCGGGGTCTCGCGCGAGTTCGTCGACTTCCCGTTCCCCGAGACCAGCCCGATGCACGAGCTCTACCCCGACGGCTACGACACCGACAACTGCGCCGTCGACGTCTGCAAGCTCAACTCGGTCTACACCGAGGTCGAGCTGAAGCACCCGGAGCTCTATCCCGACGCCGTCGACCACGGCAGCGAGCCGGGCATCGAGGCGATGCGCGACGCGGTCGAGGGCATCCTCGATCTGAGGATCCAGTACTACGCGCTGATCGACATGGAGGGCTTCGCCCAGCTGATCGACGCGCTCGGCGGCATCGACATCGACTACGTGGCCGACGAGCCGCTGCCGCTGGGCGGGCTGCCCGACTCCGACGGCGTGATGCAGGGCGTCAACCAGTGGATCGATCCCGGGCACTGGCACTTCAACGGCGAGCAGGCCCTCGCCTACGCCCGCTCGCGCTACACCACGAGCGACTACGACCGGATGGCGCGCCAGCGGCAGGTGCAGGAGGCGCTGCTCGCCCAG
This sequence comes from Rathayibacter sp. AY1B6, assembly GCF_002932755.1. Lineage (NCBI taxonomy): Bacteria > Bacillati > Actinomycetota > Actinomycetes > Micrococcales > Microbacteriaceae > Rathayibacter > Rathayibacter sp. AY1B6. The sequence goes on along the minus strand of NZ_PSWL01000001.1, from coordinate 100,113 downwards.
TTCGAGCCGGGCAACGTGCTCGCCAAGTTCCAGGACGTCGCGTCCGCCGGTTCCCAGGTCATCAAGACGGACGTCCCGCAGGGGATGCTGGGCTACTTCGTGCAGCTGGGGCTCAAGACGAAGTCGCAGCCGGTGGATCCGATCGAGCTGGTCCCGCCGGCGGTCGACCCGGAGGACCCGGACTACGACGTCGTGCACTCGCTGGTGAGCGCCGGACTGTCGGGCGACTCCGCGCAGTAGCCGGCCGGGTGCCGCACGCCTCAGAGGTCGGCGTGCAGCGCCCAGACGCGCTCGGCGGAGTCGCGCCAGCTGAAGGCGCGGGACCGGTCGCGGCCGGCCACGGACATCCGCTCGCGCAGCCCGGTGTCGGCGAGCACGCTGCTCATGGCCAGGGCGAGGCGGTCGGGGTAGTCCTTCGCGTCGCCGCGCTCGACGGCGACGCCGGCGTCCGCGGCGACCTCCATCAGCGCGGGGTCGTCGGAGTGCACCACCGGCACCCCGAAGTGCATCGCCTCGAGCACCGGCAGGCCGAAGCCCTCGGCGATGCTCGGATAGACGAAGAGCGTGGCTCGGGAGAGGACGACGGCGAGATCGGCGTCGCTGAGGACACCCAGCGCGCGCACGCGCGTCTCGTCGAGGCCCTGCTCGTCGGCGACGGAGGCCACGTCGAGGTCGCCCCACCCGGTCGGGCCGACCAGGAGCAGCGGGATCGCCGGCGCGGACACTCCTCCGAAGGCCGCGATCAGCGAGACCAGGCCCTTCCGCGGCTCCAGCGTGCCGACGCTCAGCACGTACTCCGGGGGGAGCCCCAGCGCTGCGGCGCGCTGGTCGGCGTCCTCCGGGACGACCAGGCCGGAGCCGACGGCTCCGCCGATCACCCGCAGCCGGTCGCCGAAGTCCATCAGCTGGGAGAGCTGGTGCGCGACGGCGTGGGTGGGGACGACGACGGCGTCCGCGTGCTTCCGGGCCCGCTTGGCCATCGCCCGGTGCCACTTCGCGCCGTGCGGGGTGAGGGTCTCGGGGTGCGTCCAGGGCACCGTGTCGTGGATCGTGACGGCGATCTGCTCGCCCTCGCTCCCGTCGTGGCTGCGCAGCGGGGCGAAGAGGCTCGGGGCGTGCATCATGCCGCCGCCGGCCGGGATGGCGATCCCGTACTGCCAGGCGCGGGAGAGCTCGCGGCGCCCGAGCGGCAGCCGGTGGATGCGCGCGAGGCCGGGCAGGCGCAGGCGCAGCTCCTCCTCCTTCTCGGGCGGGTGGGCGGAGACGACCGCCTCCACCTCGCAGTCGCGCGGAGCCGTCGCGATCAGCTCGCGGGTGAGCTCCTCGGTGTAGCGGCCGATGCCGCCGGGGACGCGGGCGAGCATCTGGTCGACGACGACGCGGAGGGTGGTGGTCACGGGGTCACCGCCTCGAGGGGCGCGGCGGCGAGGGCGTCCTGCCAGGAGCGCAGTGGCGGCAGGCCCGCGCGGCTCCAGCCGTCGTGGCCGAGGACCGAGTAGGCGGGACGCGGAGCGGGGCGGACGAACGAGCCGCTGTCTGTCGGGCGCAGGCGCTCGGGATCCAGTCCCGCTTTGGCGAAGACGGCACGGGCGAAGCCGAGCCAGGTCGTCTCGCCCGAGCCGGTGCCGTGGTAGACGCCGGCCGGGGCGCCCGCGTCGACCAGCTCGATCAGGCGCGCGGCGAGGTCGGCGGTCCAGGTGGGCTGGCCGTGCTGATCGTCGACCACGGTCAGCGTCTCGTGCGCGCCCGCCAGTCGCACCATCGTCTTCGCGAAGTTGCCGCCGTGCTCGCCGTAGAGCCAGGCCGTGCGGACGACGTAGCCGCGCTTCGGGTTGGCCTCGAGCACCAGGCGCTCGCCCTCGGCCTTCGTGCGGCCGTAGGCCGAGATCGGGTTCCGGGGGTGGTCCTCGGAGTAGGGGGTCGTCGCGGAGCCGTCGAAGACGTAGTCGGTGGAGACCTGGACGAGCGCGGCTCCCGTCTCGGCGGTGGCGAGGGCGAGGTTGTGCGCTCCGACGGCGTTGACGCGGTGCGCCTCCTCCTCGTCGGTCTCGGCGTCGTCGACGCGGGTGTACGCGGCGCAGTTCACCACGGCGTCGTGGCCCGCGACGGCGGCGCGCACGGCGTCGAGGTCGGTCACGTCGAGGTCGGAGCGGCCGAGGGCGGTGCTGGGGCGGGAGCCGAGAGCCGCGCGCAGGTCGGTGCCGAGCATGCCGGAGGCGCCCGTGATGAGGAAGGTCACCTCCTCATCATGCCCGAGCCCTCCGCCGGTCGACGGTCGGCGCACCGGCCCGGCACCGCGTGGCGCGGAGGCGTCGCGGGCCCGTGAGACGCCGTCGTTACACTGGCCACCGTGCAGATCCGAGAGCTCGACATCCCCGACGTCTACGAAGTGACTCCGCGCCAGTTCCCCGACGATCGCGGGGTCTTCTACGAGTTCTACCGCTTCGACCGCCTGGCCGAGAAGGTCGGGCACCCGCTCTCGCTCCGGCAGGGCAACACGTCCGTCTCGCGCCGCGGCACCGTCCGCGGCATCCACTTCGCGCAGATCCCGCCGTCGCAGGCCAAGTACGTCTCGTGCTTCTCGGGCGCGGTCCTCGACTACGTGATCGACGTGCGCGTCGGGTCGCCGACCTTCGGGCGCTGGGAGTCGATCCTGCTGGACGACGTCGACCGCCGCTCCGTCTACATCGCCGAGGGCATCGCGCACGCCTTCGTGGCGCTGACCGAGGGCGCCGTGGTCTCGTACCTCGTGAACGCCACCTTCGATCCGGTGCGGGAGAAGGGGATCGACCCGCTCGACGAGCAGATCGGCCTGCGCTTCCCGGAGGAGGCCGGCGAGCTGCTCCTCTCGCCGAAGGACACCGATGCACCGACACTGGCCGAGGCCGAGGCGCAGGGCCTGCTGCCGACCTGGGACGAAGCGCGGGCCTTCTACGCGGAGCTCGACTCCGCGTCCTGACCGCCGATCCGGTGGACGGGCGGCCCGGCTCCCGCCCGGCGGGGGCGGATCAGCTCTTCGAGCGCAGGCGCATCAGCGCGACCCGGGCGCCCAGCCCGGCGCGCACCGCCGCGCGGATCGGCGCCTGGTACCAGGCCCCGTACTTCTGCGCGAGGTAGAGGTAGGCGCTGCGGTGGTGGACCGCGAGCATCCGCGCCGAGGCCAGGCGGGTGGAGTGCCCGCCGAGGTGCGAGACGACCGCGTCGGCGAGGTAGACGTTGGTCCACCCGCGCTGCCCGAGCGAGTCGCCCAGCTGGACGTCCTCGAAGTACATGAAGTAGCGGTCGTCGAAGCCGCCGATCTCCTCGAAGGCCGTGCGGCGCACCATCACGCAGGCGCCGGAGAGCCAGCCCGCCTCCATCCGGCCGTGGCGCAGGGTCTCGACCGCGCGCGAGCGCCGGTAGGTCGCCGACCACGGGTTGCCGGGCCAGACGTGGGCGAAGACGGCGTGCCCGACGCCCGTGCCGAGCGAGGGCAGAGCGCGGGCGGAGGGGTAGATCGTGCCGTCGGAATCGAGGATGCGGGGACCGATCGAGCCGATCCGGTCGTCCGCCGACGCGGCGGCGTAGAGGGCGTCGATCGAGCCGGGGAGGAAGACCGTGTCCGGGTTGGTCACCAGGATCCACTCGACCTCGGGCCCGAGGCGGTCGACCGCGTAGTTGACGGCCCGGCCGTAGCCGAGATTCTGCCCGGTCTCGTGGAACTCGACCTGCGGCAGTCGCTCGACGACGCTGCGGACGGAGTCGTCCGTGGTCAGGTTGTCGACCACCACGATGCGCACGTCGTGCTCCGTCGCCTCCGGCACCGACTCGAGGCACGCGCGGAGGACCTCACCCGAGAAGTGGGTGACGACGACGACCGCGATGGGCAACGTCGAGCGGGCGATGAGAGCCTCCGGGTGGTGCGGCGTCGACGGGAGGAGTGCCCCGTCGGAAGAACTCGACGAGGCTAGCACGCGGCTCGAGCGGTGCCCGGGAGCCGGGGGCCCTCAGCGGACGATGTCGACGGGCTCGGTGCTGACGGCCACGGCGGCGGGGGAGACCGTCTCGATCGCGGGCAGCGCGTCGTGCGCCGGACGGCGGAAGACGACGAACTTGTACATGCAGAAGTTCCACACCAGTCCCACGAGGACGGCGACGGCCTTCGCGATGTTGATCGCGAGGAAGGCGTTCTCGCCGGAGCTGGGGAGGAAGAGCAGCGAGTTGCCGAAGCGGGTGTCGAAGAAGACCTCGAAGCCGTAGATGATCGCCGACTGCAGGACCAGCGAGCTGAACCCGGTGACGAGGAAGAACTTCGCGAACGTGGCGACCGAGACCCTGCCCGGGTGGCGGAAGACGAAGAAGTGGTTCAGCGCGTACGAGATCGTGATGCCGACCAGGACGGAGAAGACGTTGGCGAGGAGGGTCGGCAGACCGAGCAGGAGCACGAGCGTGTTGAGGATGAGGAAGTCGATCGCCGTGTTGGTGCATCCCGCGATGAGGAATCGGACCTTCTGCGATTCGAGGAGTCTCTTCATCTGCGGTGCTCTTTCCCGTCCCCCTCTGGCGTCGATGCCCGACCGTCGGGCTCCGACGGGCGTCCATCGGGGCAGGCGAACAAGGGGTGAACCGCCGTGCACTGTCGACCATCGTAACCGCGGACCCCCGCCGGGCGGTCGAACGGCCGGTGCCATGTTCCTGAGAGAGTGCGCGGACGGTGCGGCGGCGGGCGGCGGGCGGCGGGCCGCGGGGCGCGCTCGGAGGCTCGCGAGCACCGCCTCGTTATACTCGCAGGGCTCTCACCGGTCAGCCGGTGCACCGGAAGAACGGATCCCCCCGCCTCATGCGCACCCTCGCCGTCGTCGTCCCCACCTACAACGAAGTCGCGAACATCGCGACGGCGCTGCCGCGGGTCGCGCTCGCGGCGTCCCGCAACCCCGACTTCCACGTGACCGTCGCCGTCATCGACGACAGCTCCCCCGACGGCACCGCCGACCGCGCGCGCGAGCTCGCGGCCGAGCTCGGATCCGACACCTTCGAGGTCCTCGTGCTCTCGCGCGAGAAGAAGGAGGGGCTCGGCGCGGCGTACATCTGGGCCTTCCAGCACCTCCTCGCGGCCGAGCGCCGCTACGACTACCTGCTGCAGATGGACGCCGACCTCTCCCACGACCCGGACTACATCGACGCCTTCCTGCGGGAGGTGCGCGGCGGCGCCGACTTCGTGGTCGCCTCCCGCTACATCGCCGGCGGGGGCACTCCCGACTGGACGCTCGACCGCAAGCTGCTGAGCGGCGGCGGCAACCTCTACACGCGCCTCTTCCTCGGCTCGAAGATCACAGACTGGACCGGCGGCTTCAACCTCTTCAGCGCGGACCTCCTGCGCACCCTCCACCTCGAGACGATCCGCGCAGCCGGCTACGGCTTCCAGATCGTGCTCAAGTACCGGGCGCTGCGCCGGGCCCGCGGAGTGAAGGAGATCCCGATCGTCTTCCTCGACCGCACGGTCGGCAACTCCAAGATCCCGAGCGACACCCTCCTGAAGAACCTCCTGCTCGTCCTGGCCATCCGGTTCGGCGGGAAGCACCGGTGACGGCGGGTCCGACGGGATCCCCTCGGACCCGGAGGGCCCTCCTCGAGCTCGCCGCCCTCGCCGTCGTCGTCAGCGGGACCCTGCTCGTGCTCGGCTTCATGGTCGGCACGCCGTGGCGGCCGCTGCTCTTCCGCGACGGCGACTCGCTGGCGCTGCCGCTGATCCTGCAGTCCTTCGCCGAGGGCCGCCCCGCGGCCTGGGTGATGACGAGCCAGCTCTTCCTCTTCCCCGAGCTCCCCGTCTTCGGGGTCGCGTGGCTGCTGACCGGCGGCGATCCCGCGGCGGCGCTCGCGGTCAACGCCGTGCTCAACGTCGTCCTCCTCTACGGAGTGCTCCGGATGCTCGCGCGCCGACTCGTCGCGGCCCGGCACCGCCGGCTGCGGCCCGCCGCCGCGCTCGCCGGCATCGCCGTGCTGCTGGCGCTCTGCCTGACGGAGGGCCGCGCGCTGAACAACGAGGGGGCCCTGGCGACCACCTTCCTCCTGACGACCTACTACTACGGCGCGGTGCTCACGGGCCTCGCCGGGCTCGCCGTCGCCCTGGGCGCGCTGCGCGAGCGCCGTCCGGCCGCGCGCCCGCTGCTCCTGGTCGGAGCGGCCGTCGCCGCGACGACCCTCTCCGATCCGCTCCTCCTGGTGCAGTTCGTCGGCCCCCTGCTGGTGGTCCTCGTCGTGCTGCTGATGCTCGCTCTGGCTGCTCCCCGAGCGGTGCTGGTCGTCGCGGGCACGGTCCTCGGGGCCGCGGCGCTCGGAGCCGCACTGCGGATCCCGCTCGGCTTCCTGATCGGGACCGACGCCGGCGGGTACCTCCGGCTGCCGCTCGCCGGGACGGCCCTGGACGACCTCATCGTGCAGTTCCTCGTGCTGAAGGCGCCGCTGATCGGCAAGCTCGAGGTGGCGCTGCTGGGTCTGCTGCTGCTGGCCGCCCTGGCCGTCGTCGTGGCCGGTGCCGCCCGCGTCGCGCGGGGGGCCGCCCTCGACGAGGCGGCCCGTGCGCGCTTCGCGGTGTGCGCGTTCCTGCCGGCGCAGACGGCGGTGCTCCTGGTGGTGCAGGTCTTCACCGGCAGCTCGGTCAGCCGCTACCTGATGCCGATCCCGGTGACCGCGACCGTGGTCGTGATCGCGCTGATCGGCGCCGCGGCGGCGCACCGGCGGAACGCGGGCACACGACTGGCGCCGGTCGTCCGCGTCGTGGCCCCGCTGGCCGCCGCAGGCCTCGTCGTCGCCGCCGTGCCGGCCACGGCGGCGGTCGCCTCGGCGGCGGCCGGCGCGCGATCGGACCCGGACGCCGGCTGCCTGGAGCGCTGGATCGACGGCCACGAGCTCGCGGGCGTCGGCTCGTTCTGGTCGACGCGGCCCCTGGACCTCTACGGGCCGGCCTCGCTGCACGTCCAGCAGGTCAACTTCGACTTCACGGTGCAGCTCTGGATGAACAACCTGAGCGACTACCGCGACCGGCAGTACAGCTTCGTCCTGGCCGACCGCTCGCCCGACTGGGCGGGGCTCGCGCGCGGGACGCTCGGCGATCCCTCCGATATCGTCGCCTGCGGGGGGTTCGACATCTACGACTACGCGGGCACCGACGGCGAGACCGAGCTGAACAGGATCGTCCAGAGCAGCGTGGAGGAGCAGCGCCGTGAGCGCGGCTACTGACACGCGCGGCCCGCGGACGGCGAGCCGGCGGCGCCGGACGCTCGTCGAGCTCGGGTGGGCCCTCGGCGCCGCCCTCGTCTCGGTCGTCGCCGCCGTGCTCGCGCTCGGGATCGGGCCGCAGGACCTGACGGCCCGCTGGACCGTGGGCGGGGACGACCAGATCCTGCACTACACGCTCTTCACCAGCGCCACGCAGGCGTTCCCGTTCGACGGCAACGCGGCGCTCGGCTTCCCCGACGGCTTCAACGCGTTCTTCAGCGCGCAGTTCGACGTCGCCTCCGCCCTCGCCGTCTCGGTCCTGGCCCTCCTGGTGCGCGACGGGACGACGCTCCTGAACGTCTTCTACCTGGGCACGTTCGCGACGGTCGCCGTGACCGGCTACGTGTTCTTCCGCGCCCTGCGCACGCGGCCCTGGGTCGCGGCGTTCTCCGCGGTCCTGCTGTCGCTGCTGCCCTACCACTTCCTCCGGATCGGCTTCGGCCACGCGTTCCTCGCCAACTACTGGGCGATCCCGCTCGTGGGCGTGATGGTGCTGATGGTCGCCGGACCGCGCACCGATCCTCTCCGCGCCTGGGCCGAGCGGGGCGCGACGCGGAGGAGCCGGGTGCTGCGCTCCGTCGTCCCGGGAGTCGTGCTCGGGCTCCTGGTGGCGAGCACGGGCGGCTACTACTACGTCTTCGCGGTCCTGGTCCTCGGAGCGACCTGGGCGGTGAGCACGGCCGCCGGGCTGCTCTCCCGCGAGCGGCTGCGCGTGCTCGCGGTCTCGTCGGTGCCGTTCGTCGCGCTCGGCGTGTTCGTCGGGCTCTCGCTGCTGCTGCTCTCGCTCGACTTCGGGGAGCGCTACAGCCCGTACTTCACGTCGCGGACCGTGGGGGAGTCGGAGGCCTACGCCGGCAAGCTCGTGCTGCTGGGCCTGCCCTGGTCGGGGACCGGGCTGCCGCAGGGGTACGGCCTGCTGAACACCTACGCGGGCCAGTCCGGCGTGGCGCCGACGACGGAGCCGCCCGGGTTCTCGATCCTCGCCAGCGTCGCGCTCCTGATCACGCTCGTGGCGCTTCCGATCACCGCGCTCGGCGGCGGGCGGGCGCTGCGTGCGACCGCGGTCGGCCGCTTCTTCTCGGACGCCCGCGTGCGCGTCCTCGCCGTGGCGACGCTGGCCGCGCTCCTCTTCTACACGGTGACGGGCCTGGGCGTCGTGGTCTCGCTGGTGGCGGGGCCGACGATCCGGGCATGGGCGCGGATGTCGATCGTCATCGCGGTCCTCGTCCTCGGCGTGCTCGCGCTCCTGCTCGACCGGATCACGGCCCGCGGCGGCATCCGGATCCTCGTGGCGGCGCTGCTCGCTGCGATCGCGGTGGTCGATCAGCTGGCCGGGGTATCGGCCGCGGTCCCGATCGCGCCGACCGAGGACTCCGAGATGCGCTCGTTCGTGTCGGAGGCCGACGCGCAGCTGGACGACGGCTGCGGAGTGGTGGAGCTCCCCCTGAAGAGCTTCCCCGACAGCGGGCGGATCGGAGCGCTCTCCGACTACGACGAGGCGCTGCCGTACCTCGCGACGGAGGAGGGACGCCTGCGCTGGAGCTACGGGGCGGTGGAGGGCACCTACGGCTGGGACGTCTGGGGCGACGTCGACGACCCGGCCGCATTCGCCAGCGCTGTGGCGGGCAGCGGCGCCTGCGCCGTCTACGTGGACACCGCCGGCTACACCGACGACCCCGACGGCTGGCGGGCCTACGTCGAGGCGGCGACCGGGGACGTCGAGCCCGAGGTCGCGTCCGGCTCGGGGCGCTGGCTGCTGTTCACGACCCAGCGCTGATCAGCGGTCGTCGAAGGCCAGCTCGAGCAGGCGCCGCGCGGTGCGGTCCCACCCCGGGATCGGCTCCGGTGCGAGTCGCCGAGGGCTGCGCAGCGCCGCTCCGATCGCGGTCGTCCACCCGGTGCGGTCCGCCGGGTCGATGAAGACGGCGGTGGACTCCCGTCCGGCGAGCGCGTCGCGGAGGCCGGGGATGTCGGCCGCCAGCACCGGGGTGCCGCAGGCGACGGCCTCGAGGGCGGGGAGGCCGAAGCCCTCGTGCCAGGAGGGCATCGCGACGGCGTCGGCGCCCGTGAGCAGGGCCGGCAGATCCTCGTCGGCGACGTAGGAGGAGGCGAAGCGCACGTCGGCTCCGGCCGCGACCGCGCGCGCGACAGCGGAGTGGACGTCCCCGTTGTCCCAGCCGTCCCCGCCGACCAGGAGCAGGGTGTGACCCTCCGGCCGCTCGGCCTGCCGGTAGGCGTCCACCAGGGTGACGAGGTTCTTGCGGCGCTCGATCGATCCGACGAAGAGCAGATAGGACCCGAGGCCGTGCTCCGCCCGGACCCGCGCCACCTCCTCCTCGCCGCGGGCGTGGAAGAGGTCGGCGTCGATCGTGGTCGGCAGCACGCGGACGCGCGCGGGAGCGACGCCCAGAGCGCTCTCGACCTCCGCCGCGGAGGACGGGGTGCCGGTCAGGACCAGATCGCTGCGCCGGATCCACCGGGGCACCGACCGCGACAGCAGCTCCCGGCGCTCGCGCGGAACGAGCTCGGGCATCACGGCGAAGCAGACGTCGTGCACGAAGGTGAGCGAGCGGGAGCGGGCGAGCGGCCAGCTCCGGAAGTTCGGGAAGAAGTAGGCGCCGCGGCCGAGCAGGAGGTCGATCCCCGGCGCGGGCAGCCGGGTCAGAGCGCTCCACAGCGGCCGGGGCAGCGGCACCGGCCGGACGCGCAGGGTCCGGAAGCCGAAGCGCTCGAGCGAGCCCGCTTCGCTCGCCGGCACGACGAGGAGCACCTCGACCTCCGCGGCGGTCGCGTCGGTGTCCAGGGCGTGCAGCAGGCCGAGCAGGACGCGGCCGACTCCGGTCAGGCGCGGCGCCGCGAGGGCGGTCGCGTCGACCAGGAGGCGGCGGCGCCGCGCGGTCACGGCCTGCTGAGGCGGACGGTGGAGTCGATGTCGACGACGCCGTCGTGCACGGAGGCCCGCTCGACCGTGAAGGTCGCGGCGACCGGGATCCGCATGGTCTCGCCCTGCGAGAAGGTGGCAGAGGAGGCGTGCACGGCGTAGTTGCCGGCGCCGAGGTGCAGGTCGGGGAGGGTGAACGTGACCGTCATCTCTCCATCGACCGCGCTCAGCGGCGTGCCGATGCGCTCGGTGTTGGTCCCGAAGACCCGCTGGCCGAGGGGAGTGTCGATGCCCATCCCGATGTTCCAGTCGTCGACCGGGCGGCTGGTGCGCACCGTGACGTCGAACTCGAGGGTCTCACCGCTGCGGACGACCGTGCCGCCGTGCTCGATGGACCCGCCGCGCAGGCGGCAGCCCAGGATCTCGATCAGCTGGGGGGCGGGCTCGTCCGCGGCCTCGGCGGCCTCGGCCTCGCGCTCCTGGCGGGCGGCCCGACGGTCCTCGAAGCTCTCGCGGAGGACCTGGAGCCCCTCGGAGGTCTCGCCGTCGAAGACCACGGTGCCCTTCTCGAGGACGATGGTGCGGTCGCAGAGCTCGCCGACCTGCTCGAGCGAGTGGGTGACCAGGACGATGGTCTTGCCCGCGCGCTGGAAGGCGCGGATGCGGTCCATGCACTTGCGCTGGAACGGCTCGTCGCCGACGGCGAGGACCTCGTCGACCAGCAGCAGGTCGGGATCGGTGTGGATCGCGATCGCGAAGGCGAGCCGCACGTACATGCCCGACGAGTAGAACTTGACCTGGGTGTCGATGAACTCGGCGATCTCGGAGAAGTCGACGATCGAGTCGAACTTGCTGTCCAGCTCGCTGCGCGAGAGTCCGAGGATCGCGCCGTTGAGGTAGACGTTCTCGCGCCCGGTGAGGTCGGGGTGGAAGCCCGCTCCGAGCTCGAGGAGCGCGGCGAGGCGTCCGCGGCGCTCCACGGTGCCGGTCGTCGGCTGCACGATGCCGCCGATGAGCTTGAGGAGCGTGCTCTTGCCCGAGCCGTTCGCGCCGATGAGGCCGACGGTCGAGCCCAGGGGGATCTCGAGGTCGACGTCGCGGAGCGCCCAGAACTCGTCGCGGTGCTTGCGCCCGCGGCCGAAGTTCACGATCCGCTCCTTGAACGACTTGTCCTTGCGGATGACGAAGCGCTTGGAGGCGTTGCGCACCCGGACGACGGTCGGGGTGCCGGAGGAGGCGGGCACGGACTCCTGCTTGCTGGTGAGGGTCACGATCAGATCTCCTGGGCGAAGTTGCCCTCGAGGCGGCGGAAGATCCGGTGGCCGATCCACACGAACACCAGCCCGACGACGAGGACGATGAGAAGGCGCAGCTCCATGTCCGGCGGCCACACCTGGGGGGCGATCTCGGTGCCGTCGATGATGCTGACGCGCGAGCCGTCGCCCCAGATCGCACGCTGGAAGGCCAGGATCGCGTTCGAGATCGGGTTGATCAGGTAGAGCTGCTCGGCCCAGCCGTGGCCGGCACCCGTGGAGGCGGCGACGACGAAGTTCCACGCGTAGACGATGGGGGAGAGCCAGAAGAAGATCTGCAGCCCCACCTCGACCAGGAACTGGACGTCGCGCAGGTAGACGTTGAGGGCCGACAGAGCCAGTGCCAGCGCGAGGCCGTACACGAGCACGATCGCCAGCGCGGGCACGATGTAGAGGAGCTGGACCCCGAAGATCAGCGAGCCCGTGAGGACGGCTCCCGCGATCAGGACGACGAACTGGACCCCGAAGTTGAACAGGGCCGAGCCGATGGCGGCCACCGGGAAGATCTCCCGCGGCAGGTACACCTTCTTGATCAGTCCGCCGTTGCCGAGGATCGACGTGGTGCCCGCGGTCACGATCTCGCTGAACAGGCCCCAGAGGGTGAGCCCCGAGAAGACGAAGATCGCGAAGTTCGGGACGCCGCGCGAGGCCCCGAGGATCTGGCCGATCGCCACGTAGTAGATGAGGAGCATGATCAGCGGCCGGACGAGGCTCCAGACGAATCCCAGGCTGCTGTCCTTGTAGCGAGACTTCAGCTCACGCCCGACGAGCAGGCGGAGCAGCTCGCGGTGCCGCAGGATCTCGGCGAGGGAGGCGACGAAGCCGCCCGAGCCGCCGCCGACGGCCGACGTGGTGCCGGCGATCTGGAACGGCTCGTCGGCGATCGCGCGCGCGCGATCCACAGCTTTGCTGGGCATGGAACTCCAAGCTCTCGGCCTCCGCCGGGCGACGGACCGCATCATTATACGTGCGGCCCACCCCGGAGCCCCCTGGCTGGCGTGCCGGTGCGCGGCGCATGGCGGGTAGTCTTGCTCCCGCTCGCCGACTGAACGACACGAACGAGGTGTTCGCCATGCCCACGCAGCCATCCGACGTCCCCCTGGACCCGGCGCCGCAGAGCGCTGGGGACCCCGCCCCCGTCCTCGGCGGCACCGGCGAGGACGCTCCTCCCGCTCCCGACCCGAGCCTCGAGTCGGCCGTCGGCGACGCCGCTCCCAGCACCGTCCCGACGGCGCCCGCGCGCACGTCCGGTGCCCCCGTCGAGCCCCGTCCCGCCGAGCCCGAGTCCCCGGACGAGGAGCTCGCCCGTCTGCGCGCGCAGGTCGACTCCCTCCTCAACGACCCCTTCGACGAGTGGGTCGAGCGGATCCAGGTGGGCGGAGTGACCGCCTCCGGCTTCGAGCGCACCCTCTCCTGGCGGGTGACGAAGCCGCTCCGCCTGGTGCGCACCTTCCAGATCCGCGTCGAGCAGCTCGGGCTGTCGGGCGCCGTCGGCCACAGCGCGCGCTTCGTGAAGCGCCGCCTGTCCGGTCGGGCGCGATGAGCGACCGGTCGCAGGTCTCCGCCGCCGGTGCGGCCACCGCGCGCGCCCACCGCACGGAGGCGATGCTGCAGCGGCTGGAGCAGGTCGGCGCGCTCCTCTTCGACGAGAAGCGGCGCGCCTCGCTGCGCACCCGCGGGCCCGGCCCGTACCTCGACGAGGTGGCCCGCGAGATCCGCGCGCGCCAGGACGACGAGCTGACCTGGGTCGCGCTGGTGTCGTTCACGGCCGCGTACCCGACGAGCGAGCTGTTCGACTGGTTCCGCCGCGCCCTCGAGCTCGCGCCCGAGGAGGCGGCGCTGCGCATCTTCCTCGAGGCGGGCTCCCGCACCGCGACCGGGTTCGCCGATCTGGACGCCCGCGTCGAGGTCGTCGCCGGGGCCGTCCTGATCGACGTCGACTTCCCCGCCCGGCACGGGCACAACACCGGAGTCCAGCGGGTCGTGCGCCAGACCGTGTCCCGCTGGGACGCCGAGCACGAGATCGTCCCGGTCGCCTGGGTCCACGGCTCGATGTCCTTCCGACGGCTGAGCGCGATCGAGCACGAGCGCGTCGTCGACTGGTCCTCCGCCGGGCGGCGCGACTGGGAGCACGGCGATCCGGAGCGCATCGAGTTCGTCGTGCCCTACCGCAGCGTCGTCGTCATCCCCTCGGTCCCCGACTACAACCAGTGCGGGCCGCTCTCGGCCCTCGCCGAGTACTCCGGCAACGAGGTGGTCGTCCTCGGCCACGACGCCATCCCCGTCGTCAGCGCCGACACGGTGCCGCCGGAGGAGACGGTGCGGTTCGTCAACTTCCTCTCCGTGGTCAAGCACGCCGAGCGCGTCGCCACGGTGAGCGCCGCGGCCGCGCTGGAGTTCGAGGGCTTCGTGCGCGCGCTCCCCGCTCAGGGCCTCACCGGCCCGACCGTCGTCCCGGTCCCGCTGCCCGTGGAGCTCCCGGACGGCCTGCGCTCCGAGGGCCGGGGCGCGTCCGGGCTGCCGCTCGTGCTCTGCGTCGGCAGCCAGGAGCCGCGCAAGAACCACCTCGCGGTGCTGCACGCCGCCGAGGTCCTCTGGCGCGAGGGCCTGCGGTTCCGCGTCCGCTTCATCGGCGGAGCCAACCCCTGGGCGCACCAGGTCTTCGATCCCCGCGTGCGCGAGCTGGTCGCCGCCGGGCGCCCGGTCGAGGTACTCCGCGGAGCCGACGACGATGTCCTGATCGCGAGCTACCGGGAGGCGCTGTTCCTGGCGTTCCCGTCGCTGCACGAGGGGTACGGCCTGCCGGTCGCCGAGGCGCTGTCGATCGGGCTCCCCGTGCTGACCTCGCGCTACGGCAGCACGGCCCAGATCGCCGAGCACGGCGGATGCGTCCTGATCGACCCGGAGTCCGACGAGGAGATCACCGACGGGATGCGCAGACTGCTGACATCGCCGGAGCTCGTCGACGAGCTCCGGCTCGAGGCGGCCGAGCGGCCCGAGCGCACCTGGGACGACTACGCCCGGGAGCTGTGGGCCGCCCTGATCGGCCCCTCGGCCCTCATCGAGCACGAGGAGGCGCCCCGTGCGCTCTAAGCAGTACCTGGTCGACCGTCTCGCCACCCTGGTGCGCACCCTCGCCCCCTCCGTGGAGCCGCTGGGCAGCGTCGACGCCCTCACGGGCCAGCTGAGCGTTCTGCTGCCCGCCCCCACCGACCGCGAGGTCTGGCTGGTGCTCGCCGTCCTCCGCGGCACGCTCCCGCGCCGGGAGGACGTCGTCGACGGTCGCCGCCGGGCCCGGCTGGACGGCACCGCCGGCCTGCTCACCCACGCCGCGTCCACCATCGCCTCGAACCGGGTCTTCGCCCGCTTCCACCACCCCGAGGTCGAGGTGGTCGTCGGCGCGGTCGTGGTCGACGTGCACCACACCGCGCGCACGGGACTGGCCACGGGCATCCAGCGCGTGGTGCGCCAGAGCCTCGTCCGCTGGACGCGCGACCACGAGATCCTGCTCGCCGGCTGGGACTCCACCCACGAGTCGCTCGTCATGCTCACCCCGGAGCAGAGCCGGAACGCCGTCTCGGGCGCCGTGCCCGACGCCGCGGAGGACCGCTCCCGTGTGATCGTGCCGTGGGAGGGCACCTACCTCCTGCCCGAGCTCGCCGTGGAGGACGAGCGGACGTCGCGCGTCTCCGCCCTCGCCGAGTTCAGCGGCAACCGCACGGGCACCATCGGCTTCGACTGCGTGCCGGTCACCACCGCCGAGACGGCGAGCACCGGCATCAGCGCCGCCTTCTCGCGCACTCTCGTCGCCGTGTCGCACATGGACCGCATCGCGACCATCTCCGAGGCGGCCGCGACCGAGTACTCCGGCTGGCGCCACATGCTCGGCAGCGTCGGGATGCAGGGGCCGGACATCCGCCCGATCCTGCTGCCCTCGCAGCCGGAGAGCGTCTCGGACGAGGAGCTGGCCACCGCCGCGCGCTCGCTGGTGACCGGCGACCTCCCGCTCGTCGTCTGCGTCGGCAGCCACGAGCCGCGGAAGAACCACCTGGCGGTGCTCCAGGCGGCTGAGCTGCTCTGGCGCCGGGGCGTGCGCTTCAGCCTGGTCTTCATCGGCGGCAACGCCTGGAGCAGCGCCGAGTTCGAGTACCGCCTCGAGGTCCTGGAGGGCCAGGGCCGTCCGGTCCGCTCGCTCTCCAAGATCACCGATGCGCTGCTCTGGAGCGCCTACCGCCTGGCCCGGTGCACGGTGTTCCCCTCGATCAACGAGGGCTACGGTCTCCCGATCGTGGAGTCGATCTCGGTCGGCACGCCGGTCGTGACCTCCGGGTTCGGCAGCATGCACGAGGTCTCCGCCTCGGGCGGCGCGCTGTTCGTGGATCCGCACGACGACCACGACATCGCCGCGGCCCTCGAGCGGCTGCTGACCGACGACGAGCTGCACGCGCGGCTCTCGGCGGAGGCGCTCGCGATCGACGGCGGCACGTGGGACGAGTACGCCGCGCGCGTCTGGTCGTACCTCGTCGAGGGCGAGGGCGTCGACGAGCGTGCCCGGGCCGAGCGGTCGGACGCGACCGCCTAGGCGTCCTCGGCCGCCCGCACGGAGAAGGCCCCCGCTCGAGGAGCGGGGGCCTTCCGCGTGCGCGGGAGCGGGTCAGCCGGAGCGGCGCGCCAGCTCGAGGTCGTTCTCGACCATACGGGCGACGATCTCCTCGAAGCCCACAGTGGGCGCCCAGCCGAGCACCTCGCGGGCCCGGGAGGCGTCCCCGCGCATCTCGGGGGCGTCCACGGGGCGGGCGAAGCGCGGGTCGATCGTGACCCGGTGCTCCCAGTCGTCGATGCCGGCCGCGGTGAACGCGGCGCGGACGAAGTCGCGGACCGAGTGCGCGACTCCGGTCGCCACGACGTAGTCGCCCGCCTCCTCGGCGCGTGAGGCGCGCACCAGGGCGTCCACGTAGTCGGGGGCCCAGCCCCAGTCGCGGCGCGCGTCGAGGTTGCCGAGAGAGAGCTCCGACTCGGCGCCCGTCGCGATCGCCGCGACTCCGGCGGTGATCTTGCGGGTGACGAAGCCGAGCGGCCGCCGCGGCGACTCGTGGTTGTAGAGGATGCCGGACGAGGCGTGCAGCCCCCGGCCGCGGTAGACCGCGACCAGGTGGTGCGCGAACGCCTTCGCGGCGCCATAGGGGGAGACGGGGCGGATCGGGGTCCGCTCGGTCTGCGGGTTCTCGGTCGCGGCCCCGAAGATCTCGGAGGAGGAGGCCTGGACGAAGCGGACCTCGCGGCCGGCCGAGTCCTGGAGCGCCAGCGAGGCCTCCAGGAGCGCGGCGACCGCGGTGCCGGTCACCTCGGCCGTGAGCACGGGCTCCTTCCACGAGAGCGCGACGGAGGAGAGGCCGGCGAGGTGGAAGACCGTGTCCGGCTGCGCCTCCGCGACGATGCGGCCGAGGCCGGAGGCGTCGCGGAGGTCGCCCTCGAAGGGCCGGACGGCGGCGGGCAGAGCGGCGTCGTCGGTCCCGCGCACGAGCGCGGAGACCTCCCAGCCGTCGGCGAGCAGGCGCTCGACGAGGTAGCCCCCGTCCTGACCGCTCGCTCCGGTGACGAGAGCGGCAGGCATGACTACTTGATCAGCGCGGACTGCTCGGCGAGGTCGTTCTCGACCATCATCGCCACGAGCTCGGGGAACGAGACCTTCGGCTCCCAGCCGAGGACGTCGCGCGCCTTCGCCGGGTCGCCGATCAGGAGGTCCACCTCGGCGGGACGCATGAACGCGGGGTTCTGGGTCACGTACGGGGTCCAGTCCTCGATGCCGACGTGGTTGAAGGCGATGTCGAGGTACTCGCGGATCTCGTGGGTCTCGCCGGTCGCGACCACGTAGTCGTCGCCCTCGGGCTGCTGCAGCATGCGCCACATCGCGTCGACGTAGTCGCCGGCGAAGCCCCAGTCGCGCTTCGCATCGAGGTTGCCGAGCTCCAGCGTCTCCTGGAGGCCGAGCTTGATGCGGGCGACCGCGAGGCTGATCTTGCGGGTGACGAACTCCGGGCCGCGGCGGGGCGACTCGTGGTTGAAGAGGATGCCGGAGGAGGCGTGCATGCCGTACGACTCGCGGTAGTTGATGGTCATGTAGTGGCCGAAGACCTTGGCCACACCGTAGGGCGAGCGCGGCCAGAGCAGCGTCTCCTCACTCTGCGGGACCTGCTGGACCTTGCCGAACATCTCGGAGGAGGAGGCCTGGTAGAACTTCACGCGCGACATGTCGGAGCCGGCGTAGAGGCGGGTCGCCTCGAGGATGTTGAGCACGCCCTTGCCGGTCACGTCGGTGGTGAGCGACGCGTTCTCCCACGAGTAGGCCACGAACGAGATCGCGCCGAGGTTGTAGACCTCGTCGGGCTGGGCGGCGGCGAGCACGCGAACGAGGCTCGAGACGTCGGTCAGGTCGCCGGTGAGCAGGGTCACCTCGGGGACGGTGCGGCGGACCAGCTCGTACTTGGGGTTGTTCTGCCCGCGGACGAGCCCGAAGACCTCGTAGCCCTTCGAGAGGAGGAGCTCGGCGAGGTAGAGGCCGTCCTGGCCGGTGATTCCGGTGATCAAAGCGCGGGGCACGTGGTGGTCCAATTCGTCGGGGTCGATGACAGCGGGTCACATACTACCCACGGGCCCGGCCGGCCGCCGGGCGCGGCGCGGTCCGCGGGTATCCTGGCCGGGCTTCGGACCGATTGGACGCCATGCCGGAACTCCGCCCCGTCACGCTCGCCGTGCTCACCGTCGACCCGGGCGGGATGGGCGGCGGCGAGACCTACGCGCGCGCCCTCACGCGCCTGCTGGTGCCGCGGCCGGGGGAGGAGGGGCCCGCCGTGCAGGTGCTCGTGCCCGAGAACGCGCGCGGCTTCAGCGAGGGCGTGCCCGAGGTCGTGGCCGAGGGGGTCGTCAGCGGTGCGGGCCACCGCCGCCGGGCCGTCGGGATGCTCCAGGCGCTCCTGCGCACGCCGCGGCTGCGCCGGCGCGTCGGCCGGGACGCGGTGCTCTACTTCCCCTTCACGGTCCCGCTCCCGTGGCCGTCACGGCGGCAGGGGCACGTGCAGATGCTGTTCGACCTGCAGCACCGCGACCTCCCGCACCTCTTCCCCCGCGTCGAGCGCGTCTTCCGCCGCCTCGCCTACGAGGCGACCGCTCGCCGCGCCGACGCGGTCATCACCATCAGCGCCTTCACCAAGGGGCGGATCGTCGAGCTGCTGGGCATCCCGGAGGAGCGGATCCACGTGTCGCATCTCGGCGTGGACACCGGGCGCTTCGTCGCGAATCTGGGGACACGGGAGGACTTCGTCTTCTACCCGGCGCGCGCCTGGCCGCACAAGAACCACGCCCGCCTGTTCGAGGCGGTGCGCCTGCTGCGGGCGGAGGGGCACTCCCTCCGGCTCGTGCTGACGGGAGGGGATCTGGACCGTCTCGGCCCGCTGCCGGACTTCGTCGAGTGGCGCGGCCACGTCACTCCGGAGGAGCTCGCCGACCTCTACCGCCGGGCCGCGGTGCTCGCGTTCCCGAGCCTCTACGAGGGCTTCGGCCTCCCGCCGATCGAGGCGATGGCGTCGGGCTGCCCGGTCGCCGCCTCCGACGCGGGCTCGCTCCCGGAGATCTGCGGGGACGCCGCGGTCTACGTCGATCCGCTCGAGCCGCGCTCGATCGCGGACGGGATCCTGGAGGCGATCGAGCGGACCGGCGAGCTCGGCCCGCTCGGCGTCGAGCGCGCCCGGTCCTTCAGCTGGGAGCGCTGCCGGGAGGAGCACCTCGCCGTGCTCCGCCGGGTGGCGCGGCGGCGCGGGCGCTGAGGAGGCCGGTCAGTCCCGCGGGTGCAGGAGCCGGCGCCAGCTCAGCCCCTGCGCCGCGCGCATCGCGCAGAGCACCACGAGCAGCCAGCCGGCGTCGAGCAGGATCGAGCTCTCGGCCAGCGCGGTGACCATCAGCACCGTCAGCACCAGCACCGGCCAGACGTGCACGACCGCCTTGCGCTCGGAGGCGATCAGCCAGGAGCGCCAGAGCGCGAGGCCGATCAGCACGACGAACAGGACCACTCCGACCGCCCCGACCTGCAGGGCGACGTCGAAGAGCGCGTTGAGGCTCGACGAGTGCGGGCGGCCCGAGAGGTAGTCGATGGCGGTGAAGGGGTAGAGGTCGGGTCGCCAGTAGCCCACCCAGCCCCAGCCGACGATCGGCGCGAGGTCCGTGAAGCGCCAGACCTGCTGCCAGAGCCGCAGCCGGAACTCGAACTCGCTGCCCGCGTTCAGGAGCTCGATCACCCGGTAGCGCAGGAGCCACACGGTGAGGGCGGCCGCTGCGGCGACTCCGAGCACCGCGAACTGCCGCCGCCGGCGCCGGGTGCCGTCGCCGTGGCGCACCCAGCGCAGGGCGAGCGCGACGACGACGGCCACGGCGAGCACGCCCGCGCTCACGGCGGACCGCGTGAAGAGGAGGGTGACCGCGGCGAGGGCGATCGAGGCGACGGCCGGCCAGCGGGCGACGGAGCGGGTCATCAGCTCCACCGAGAACGTGACGATCGCCAGCAGGCAGACCAGCCCGAGCTGGTTGCGCGTTCCGACCAGTCCCTGGATCGGCCCGCCGACCGCGAGCAGGCCCTCCACGCCGAGGAAGCGCAGCGGCTGGTCGATCAGCACCCCCGAGAGCACCTCCACGGCGAGCGAGGCGATCAGCACGACCCGCAGCACGTCGCCCACCGAGCGGATGATCTGGATGATGTCGCGCGTGAGGCCGATCGCGATCGCCAGGAACGCCAGGGCGAACTGGTAGACCACGCTCGAGACCGTGGCCCAGGTGTAGTCGCTCCACAGCACGCTGAGCGCGATCCAGCCGAGGAACACCAGGATGCTCGTGGGCAGCAGGCCCTCCCAGTCGAGCAGGCCGCGCCGCAGGACGAGCATGAGCGCCGCGAGGGCGGTGAGCGTGGCGACGGCGGCGATGTAGCCGGGCCAGCCGATGAGCCCCCGGACCGCCGGGGCGCAGAGGACGGTGACGAGGGTGGTCTGGGCGAGGGCCGCCGCGAACTGCGGGGACGCCGTCGCGTCGGCGACGGAGGCGGGGAGCGAGGGGCGGCGGGGCCTCATCGCCTCGGGGAGGCGTCGGCCAGGGGGAGCGGGGTCGCGGCGAGGACCTCGGGCGTGTCGGTCGCCGGCCGCTTGGTCTGCACCGCGAAGAGGACGAGGAGCAGCCAGCCTCCCTCGATCAGGATCCGGCTCTCGAACAGCGACTGCGCGAGGAGGGCGACGACGATCAGCAGAGGAGCGAGGCTGACGGCCGTGTAGGGGAGGGTCGAGGTCGCGTCGCGCCGCGGGCGGTCGACGGCGCGGAACCAGGAGCGCCACAGGGTCGAGACGGCGAGCGCCGCGAAGAGGACGAGGCCGACCGCTCCGAGCTGCAGGGCGACGTCGAGCCAGGCGTCGTGCGCCTGCAGGTAGAGCACGCCCTTGCGCTCGGCGAGGGTGTCGAACGGGGCGACCCAGGGAGCCCAGTAGCTGACCCAGCCCCAGCCGAGGACCGGGCGCTGCAGCGTGAGCGCGATCACCGAGTCCCAGATGTCGAGGCGGCCCGTGGCGTCCTCGCTCTTGCCGAGCAGGCCGAGGAGGGCGCCCCGGCCCGCGGCGCCTCCGGCGACGGCCGCCACCGTCAGACCCGCGGCGGTCAGGTAGACGGGGCGGCGGCGGGACTCGCCCCTCCGGCGCGCCCAGAGCGCGAACGCGGCCGCGAGGACGACGGCGACGAGGCAGAGCAGGACGGTCGCCGAGCGGGTGAGCAGGAGGGTCGCGACGAACAGGGCGACCCAGACCGCTCCCCAGCGCCGCCGGACCGAGCGCGCGGCCAGCTCGATCACGACCACGATCAGGCCGAGCAGGGCGAGGAAGCCCAGGAGGTTGCGGTTGCCGACGATCCCCTGGACGGGCTCGCCGGTGAGGAGGGCCGCCTGCGACCAGTAGAAGGCGTCGGGCGTCGGTCCGTCGGCGGGAGGCTCGACGCCGAACGGCAGGACGGGCTGCCGCACCGCGACAGCGATCACGAGCTCGAAGAGGAGCGACAGGCCGACGGAGAGGCGCAGCGCCCGTCCGAGAGCCGTGAGCAGCTCCCGGCTGGTCAGCGTGACGGCGAGGACGACGCCGCCGAGCGTCGTCGCGAGCTGCGCCGTGACGCCGATCGCGCTCGCTCCCGGATACGCGGACCACACCAGCGAGAGCACCGCGAGCCCGAGGAAGAGGACCAGCGACTTCGGTGTGCGGGCCCAGCGCAGGCGGGGGCGGGCGCGGACGAGCACGGCGACCGAGGCGCCCAGGAGCACGGCGACGACGAGGCCCCAGCCCCACCATCCGGCGAGGTTCCGCAGCGACTGACCGGCCAGCAGCACGGCCAGCACCGCCACCGCGAGCGCTCGGGGAGCGGCGGGAGCGGCGCGTCGGATCATGGCGACCAGTCTAGGGAGCGGGGGCGGCACGGCGGCGTGCCGGGCGCGCCGCCGCTCGCTCCCCGGCCGGGCCGCCCCCTCGGGGGAGACGGCCCGGCCGGGGAGGCTCAGACGAACGCGGCGGTGCCGGTGATCGAGCGGCCGACGATCAGCGTGTTCATCTCGCGGGTGCCCTCGTAGGAGTAGAGGGCCTCCGCGTCGGCGAAGAAGCGGGCGACGCCGTAGTCGAGGACGATGCCGTTGCCGCCCATCACCTCGCGGCACCAGGCGACGGTCTCGCGCATCCGGGCCGTCGCGTAGGCCTTCGCGAGGGCGGAGTGCTCGTCGCGCTGCTCGCCGGCGTCGAGCATCTCGGACACCCGGGTCGCCAGGGCGATGCTGGCCGTGATGTTGCCGATGCTCTTGACCAGGAGGTCCTGCACCAGCTGGTGCCCGACGAGCGGCTTGCCGAACTGCACGCGCTCCTTCGCGTAGCGCAGCGCCGCGTCGTAGGCGCCGATCGCGACGCCGATGGCCTGCCAGGCGACCTCGGCGCGCGTGAGCCGGAGCACCTTCGCGGTGTCGCGGAACGAGTTCGCGCCCTGCAGGCGCAGCGACTCCGGGACGCGGACGCCCTCGAGCACGA
This sequence comes from Rathayibacter sp. AY1B6, assembly GCF_002932755.1. NCBI lineage: Bacteria > Bacillati > Actinomycetota > Actinomycetes > Micrococcales > Microbacteriaceae > Rathayibacter > Rathayibacter sp. AY1B6. The sequence continues at coordinate 77,578 of NZ_PSWL01000001.1, read as the reverse complement.
TGTCGGCGTTCTGCACGGTGCGCAGGCTCTGCTTGCGCGCGATGGCGGTGGCGCGGTAGCCGGGCGTCGAGGTGGGGACGAGGAAGCCCTTCACCTGGCCGTCCTCCGCGTCCTTCGCCCAGATCACGGTCACGTCGCTGAAGGTCGCGTTGCCGATCCAGCGCTTCTCGCCGTCGAGGATCCAGTCGTCGCCGTCCCGGCGGGCGGTGGTGCGCAGGCCCTGGGCGGAGTCGGAGCCGGAGTGCGGCTCGGTGAGGCCGAAGGCGCCGACGACCTCGCCCGAGGCGAGCTTCGGCAGCCACTCGGCGCGCTGCTCCTCGGAGCCGGCGACGCCGACCGTGCCCATCACCAGCCCGTTCTGCACGCCGACGTAGGTCGCGATGCCCGCGTCCACCCGGCCCAGCTCGAGCGCCACCCACCCGCGGAACACGGCGGAGTTCTCGATCGCGCGGGTCTCGGGCCAGGAGAGGCCGATGACGCCGGTGGCGTGGATCCCGGGGATCAGCTGCCGCGGGAACTCCGCGCGCTCCCAGTACTCGTCGGCGATCGGCCGCACCTGCTCCTCGAGGAACGCGCGGACGCCGACCAGCAGCTCCTTCTCGGCGGGCGTGAGCGCCGCCTCGAACCCGTAGAAGTCGGCCCCCAGGGTCTCGAAGGTCGTGCCGTCCATGCTCTGTGCTCCCTCGCTCGTCGGATGCGGCACGGCGACCGCTCCGACGGCGGCAGTGCTGCGCCTCCCAGCGTACGAAGCGCGCCTGCGAGTGCCGCGTCCTCTGGCGGAGAGCACCAACAGGCGGGCCCTCCTCCCGGGCCCGCGTTGTGGATCCTGCTAGCGTCGCAGCGGAGCGGCCCCGGCGCGTCCGGCTGAGCGGCTCGGACCCACCCCTCGGACGGAAGGCCAGCGCTCCCGTGTTCATCCCGATCGGCAACACCCCCCGCGACTACGCCTGGGGCTCGCTCACCGGCATCTCGGAGGCCCTCGGCACTGCGCCCTCCGGCGCCCCCGAGGCCGAGCTCTGGCTCGGTGCGCACCCGGGATCGCCCGCTCGCATCCTCGACCCCGCCTCCGTCGGCGCCGGCACGCTCGCCGAGTGGATCGCCGAGCACCCCGAGGCGGCGCTCGCCGGGGTGGAGGGGTCGGTCGATCCGGTCTCGGGCGCTCCCCGTCTGCCGTTCCTGCTCAAGATCCTCGCGGCGGGCGGGCCGCTGTCGCTCCAGGCCCACCCCTCCTCCGAGCGGGCCCGGCGCCGGTTCGTCGAGGAGGAGGAGGCCGGCATCCCGCGGGACGCCGCCGACCGCAACTACAAGGACCCGTTCCACAAGCCCGAGCTGATCTACGCGCTCAGCGAGAGCTTCGACGCGCTCTGCGGCTTCCGCGAGCCGGCGGACGCCCGGGCGCTGCTCGCCGAGCTGGCCGGACGCGCCCCGGCGGAGGAGGCGGCCGTGATCGCGCGGTTCGCCCGGACCCTCGAGGGCGAGCCCGCGGAGGTCCTCCGCGGCGCCGTCTCCTGGCTGCTCGCCGACGGCGACCGCGCCGAGGTCGCGGCGCTGGTGTCCGCGGTCGTCGCGGCCTCCGCGGGCGACGACCGGCTCGAGACGACCACGGTCCGCGACCTGGCCGAGAGCTACCCGGGCGACCCCGGCATCGTGCTCTCGCTCCTGCTCAACCGCGTCCGCCTCGCCCGCGGCGAGGTGCTCTACCTGCCCGCCGGCAACATCCACGCGTACCTCGCGGGCACGGGGGTGGAGCTGATGGCCGCCTCCGACAACGTGCTGCGCGGGGGGCTCACGCCCAAGCACATCGACGTCCCCGAGCTGGTGAGCGTGCTCGAGTTCTCGCCGCTGCCCGTGCCCTACCTCCCGGCCGAGCAGGCCGGACCGGGCGTGCGCGTCTACCGCCCGGACGTCCCGGACTTCGTGCTCGCGGTCGTGCAGCCCGAGTCGGAGGAGCCGGCCCGCGTCGCCCTGCACGGACCCGCCATCGCGATCGCGACCGAGGGCACGTTCTCGCTCGAGGGCGCCGAGGGCTCGGTCCGCGTCGAGCGCGGCGGCAGCGTGTTCGTGACCCCGTCGGAGGGCGCACTCGCCGTCACCGGACGGGGCACTCTCTTCGTCGCGACGGTCTGACCCCGGACGCTCCCGCGACCGCGGCGCCGGCCGCTCAGGCGGCGAACGTGCGGCGGTAGGCCGCGGGCGTGGTCGACAGGATGCGCGTGAAGTGGTGGCGCATCACCGCGGCCGTGCCGAAGCCGACCTGCGCGGCGACCGCCTCGAGGGTCAGCTCCGTCTCCTCCAGCAGCACCTGGGCCCGGAGGAGGCGCTGGCGGGTGAGCCAGGCGAGCGGAGTCGTGCCGAGGTCGGCGCGGAAGCGGCGCGCGAAGGTGCGGGGGGCCATCAGGGCGCGACGGGCGAGCGCCTCGATCGAGAGGTCCTCGTCGAGGTGCTCCAGCATCCACTCGGTGACCTCGGCCAGCGAGTCCGCGCGCGCCTCGGGAACGGGGGTCCGCAGGTACTGCGCCTGCCCGCCGTGGCGCTGCGGGGGCACGACCATCCGCCGGGCGACGACGCTCGCCGCCGTCGCGCCCAGCTCCTCGCGCACCACATGCAGCGCCGCGTCGATCCCGGCCGCGGTGCCCGCACTCGTCACGATGCGCCCCTCCTGCACGTAGAGGACCTCCGGGTCCACCGTGACGGAGGGGAAGCGCCGGGCGAGCTCTGCGGCGTGCATCCAGTGGGTGGTCGCGCGCCGGCCGTCGAGCAGGCCCGCCTGCGCCAGCGTGAAGGCCCCGCTGCAGACGCTGAGGATCCACGCGCCGCGCTCGTGGGCCTCGCGGAGGAGGTCGAGCACCCGCTCGTCGGCGGGCCCGCGTCCGTGGGCGGGGACGGCGATCAGGTCCGCGTCCCGGGCCGTGTCGAGACCATCGGCGATCAGCAGGTCGAACCCGAGGCTCGTCCGGACGGGGCCCGGATCGGGAGTGGCGATCCGGAAGTCGAGGGCGGGACCTCCGTCGGCGCCGCGATCGATCCCGAACACCTCGCAGACGACCCCGAACTCGAACGGCGCGAGGCCGGGCAGGGCGAGGAGGGCGACGGAGCGGAGCACGGCGGCAGGATATCGCGCCCCGTCGCGATCCGGCCGATCCGTCCCGTCGATCCCCGCCGCTAGGGTGTCTTCCGGCGCGCGCAGTCGCGGGCCCGCACCGAGGAGGATCCACATGGCATGGCTGGTCACCGGGGGAGCCGGGTACATCGGGGCGCACGTGGTGCGCGCGTTCTCGGAGCAGGGCATCGACCCCGTCGTCCTCGACGACCTCTCGTCGGGGCACGCGTCGTTCGTGCCCGAGGGCGTCCCGTTCCATCAGGGCTCGATCCTCGACGGGGCCCTGCTCGACCGCGTGCTCGCCGAGCACGACATCGAGGGCGTCGTCCACGTCGCCGGGTTCAAGTACGCCGGCGTCTCGGTGCAGCGCCCCCTGCACACCTACGAGCAGAACGTCACCGGCACCCTGCGCGTGCTGGAGGCGATGGAGCGCGCCGGGGTCTCCTCGATCGTCTTCTCCTCGAGCGCTGCCGTCTACGGCGCGGTCGACGTCGAGATCGTCACCGAGGACACCCCCAAGAGTCCGGAGTCGCCCTACGGCGAGTCGAAGCTGATCGGCGAGTGGCTGCTCGCGGACGCGGGGCGCGCGCACGGCGTCCGGCACGCCTCCCTGCGCTACTTCAACGTCGTCGGGTCCGGCTACCCGGACGTCTACGACACGAGTCCCCACAATCTCTTCCCCCTCGTCTTCGAGGCGCTGCTGGAGGGCCGCACGCCGAGGATCAACGGCGACGACTACCCGACGCCGGACGGCACCTGCGTCCGCGACTACATCCACGTCGCCGACCTGGCGCTCGCGCACGTCGCCGCGGCGCGCCGCCTGGCCGCCGGGGAGCCGATCGACCCGGTCTACAACCTGGGCAGCGGATCCGGGGCCTCCGTCGGCGAGATCATGCGCGCGATCGCCGACAGCACCGGCATCGCCTTCACGCCCGAGGTCGTCCCGCGGCGGCCGGGCGATCCGCCCCGCATCGTCGCCTCCGGCGAGACGGCCGCCCGCGACCTGGGCTGGGAGATGCGGCACACCGTCGCCGAGATGGTGGAGAGCGCCTGGCGCGCACGGAGCGCCGCGACCGCCTGACCGGATCTCACGTTCGCGACACGCCGGTGTGTCGTGAACCCTCCACGGCGGGTTGAGGGTTTATGGTCCGCGACTTGACCTGAGCGAATGACACCGCTGTAATTACCTAGGCAGCGGCTCCGGGAGGAGCGGCCGCCGATCATCGGTTCGCAGGCGGGGTAGGAGACGGCATGACGCTTCCGGAACAGCACTCCGGAGTCCCCGAGGACTGGTTCGTCGATCCGGTCCGCCTGGGCGTGCCCGGGGTCCGACCCGGAATCGACACCGCGACCGAGGCGCCGGGGGGTGCGCTCTCCTGGCAGGTCGACTCGCTCTGCGCGCAGACCGACCCCGAGGCCTTCTTCCCCGAGAAGGGCGGCTCGACCCGCGACGCCAAGAAGATCTGCACGTCGTGCGAGGTCCGGGCGCAGTGCCTCGAGTACGCGCTCGAGAACGACGAGCGCTTCGGCATCTGGGGCGGCCTGTCCGAGCGCGAGCGCCGGAAGCTGCGCCGCCGGGCGTAGTCACCTCCTCGCCGTGACCCGTTCGACGGGGCGGCGAGCCGCAGGCGGGCGGCGCGGCGGCATCGCTTAGGGTGGTCCGCGATGTATCCACGAGTCACCGCCGTCCTCGTCGCGCGCAACGGCGCGGCCTATCTGGAACGAACCCTCGCGGCCCTGCGGGCGCAGACCCGTCAGCCCGACGCGACGGTGTTCGTCGACGGCGGCTCGAAGGACTCGACCGACGAGCTCCTCGCGTCCTGGGGCCCGACGCAGCTCGTGCAGGTCGCCGAGCACCTCCCCTTCGGCCAGGCCGTGGCGCGCGCGGTCCGCGTGATGCAGCCGCCGGCCGGAGAGGACGAGTGGCTGTGGCTGCTCGCGCAGGACTCCGCCCCCGAGCCCGGAGCCCTCGCGGCGCTGCTGGGAGCTGTCGAGGTCGCCCCCTCCGTCGCGGTCGCCGGCCCCAAGATCATGGACTGGACGCGCTCGGGCTACATCCGCAGCTACGGCGAGTCGATCACCAAGCACGGCACGACCGTCCACCTCGTCGAGGACGAGCTCGACCAGGGCCAGCACGACTCCACGCCCGACGTCCTGGCCGTCGCCGCCGGCGGCATGCTCGTGCGCCACTCCCTCTGGGAGGAGCTCGGCGGCTTCGACCCCGGCCTGCCGGTCGTCGACGACGCCCTCGACTTCTCGATCCGCACCCGGCTCGCCGGGCACCGGGTCAGCCGTGTGCCGGACGCCCGCGTCACCACCGCCCGCATCGGGCTGCAGCGCCCCGACGGCCGCCGCATCGACGGCGGGGAGCGGCGCCGCACGCGCCAGCACCGCACCGCGCAGCTGCACCGCCGGCTCGCCTACGCGCCCGTCGCGCTCCTCCTCCTGCACTGGCTCTCGCTCGTCCCCCTGGCGATCGGCCGCGCGGTCGTGCGCCTGCTGCGCAAGCAGCCGGGGCTGGTCGGAGGAGAGCTGCTCGCAGCCCTCGTCGTCGCCTTCGGGGGGACGAAGGTGCTCCGGGCCCGCACGGTGCTGCGCTCGTCGAAGAACGTGGGGTGGAAGGCCGTCGCGCCGCTGCGCATCCCGCTGGACGTGGTGCGGCAGCTGCGCTCGGTGCGCCACGACGCGGTGCGCGTGCAGGCCGGGCGGGACCGCCATCCTCTGCACTTCTTCCAGGGCGGGGGAGTGTGGGTCGTCCTCGTCGCGGCGCTCGCCGGCCTGGTGATCTACACGCCGCTCCTCGCCGCTCCCGCGCTCAGCGGCGGCGGTCTGCTGACGCTCTCGCCGACGGCCGGCGAGCTGTGGCGCAACGCGGCCTACGGCTGGCGCGATCTCGGATCCGGGTTCATCGGCGCGGCGGACCCGTTCGCCGCCGTCCTCGCGGTGCTCGGCTCGCTGACGTTCTGGTCGCCCAGCTACTCGATGGTGCTGCTCTACCTCGTCGCACTCCCCGCTGCCGCCCTCGGCGCCTGGCTGATGATCGCGCGGCTCACCCCGCGCGCGACCGCCCGCGCCGCCGGAGCCCTCGTCTACGTCCTCGCCCCGGCCTTCTTCGCCGCGCAGGCCGACGGACGCCCCGCCCCCCTGCTGGTGCACGTGCTGCTGCCCTGGCTCTTCTTCGCCGGGTTCGGCGCGTACCGCTCGTGGTCCGCCTCCGCGAGCGCCTCGATCCTGGCCGCGGCCGTCGTGGCGTGCGCGCCGGTGCTGGCCGTGCCGCTCCTGGTGATCTGGCTCGTCGTCGTCGCGACCTCGGGGCGGCGGATCGGCCGTTTCCTCGGCCTGCCGATCCCTGCGGCGGTCCTGCTCTTCCCGCTGGTGGTCGCCCGCGCACCGCGAGGCGACTGGCTCGGAGTCCTCGCCGATCCGGGCGTCCCGCTGCCCTCCGCGCAGTCGGACTTCGTCGCGCTGCTCGCCGGCTTCCCGGCCGGTCCGCCCGACGGATGGCTCGCGTTCCTCGGCGGCCTGGGGATCGGTGCCTCCGCGGCCCCGCTGGTCACGGCCGTGCTCGTCGTGCCGCTGATCGTCGCGGCGCTGGCCGCCCTCCTCCTCCCGAACAACCTCTCGGCCCTCGGCGGAGTCGGCGTCGCGGCGGCCGGTCTGGTGACCGCCTCGCTCGCCCAGGGCGTACAGGTCGCGACCACCGGCTCCGAAGCGGTCTCCGTCTGGAGCGGCACCGGTCTCAGCCTCTACTGGCTCGGCCTGGTGATCGGCGCGTCGCTCTCGCTCGCCGCCGTGCGCTCGGTGCGCGTGGTGCCGGCGCTCGTCGTCACGGCCGCCGCAGCAGCACTGGTCGGTCCGCTCGCTGTGGCCTTCCCGACCGGTGCCGGCACCTCCGTGTCGACCACGTCGGACCGCTCGCTTCCCGCCTATGTGGCGGCCGAGGCCCAGAACGACCCGCGGGTGGGCACGATCGTGCTCGTTCCACAGGCGGACGGCGGCGTCCTCGCCCGCCTGGAGCGAGGGGCGGGCGCGACCCTCGACCAGCAGTCGACCCTCGCGAACACCGGCGCCGAGAGCACGGACGCGATCGACGAGCTGGCGGGCAACCTCGTCTCGCGGACGGGCTACGACGTCCCCGCAGCGCTCGAGAGCCTCGGCGTGCGCTTCGTCGTGCTGACCGAGCCGGCCGGCACCCAGGTCGGTGACGCGGCCGCCGCCGTGCGTGCGCGGGCGGCCGTCTCCCTCGACGGCAACGCGGCCTTCTCGGCCGTCGGCGACACCCGCTACGGGCTCCTCTGGACGGCCGTCGACACGGAGGGGACCCGCACCGAGGCCGCTCCGTCCGGCGTGGTCGGACCCTTCGGGATCGCCTACACGATCGCCCTCCTCCTCGTCTTCGTCGTCGCGCTCCTGCTGGCGGTGCCCACCGGGCTCTCCCTCGAGCGGGGCCGCTCCAGCGGCGCGGTCGCCGGGATCGACGACGAGCCGGGCGAGGCCACCGGCCAGTTCGACGACGGGAACGACGATGTCTGACCCCGCCGACCAGGAGAAGCAGATGCCCGAGTCCTCCGCCCGCCGCTCCCGCGCGGAGCGCCGCGCCGACCGCGCCGCGGCCTCGGCGCCCGATCGCGCCCCGTCGGCCGCCCGTCGGCGCCGGACGGCCCTGCGCGGTGCCGTGGGCGCGGCCGGAGTCGTGATCGCCGCGGCCGCCGTGGTCGTGCCCCAGCTCCTCCCGTCCCCCCTGGTCTCGAGCGCCGCGGAGGGCGTCGTCGTGACGCCCGTCGCGGCCGACAGCTCGCTGGTCTGCGGCGGCGATCTGATCGACGCCGGAGAGCCGGAGCAGCTGCGCGCCCTCGACGGCGCGGCGACCACGGTCCGGCCCGAGGGCTCCACCTCCGACCCCACGGTCCTCGACGAGGACGACGTCGCCGCACCGGGCACCGGCATCACCGGTCTGAGCGTGCCCGCGGGCTCCGACCCCGCCCCGGGCGGAGCCACCGTCCAGGCCATCGGGACGGACACCCTCTCCGGACTGTCGGCCCGCGCCTGCGCCGAGCCCTCGGCCGACAGCTGGCTCGTGGCCGGCTCGACCGACGTCGGGCGCACCTCGGTGCTGATCCTGGCGAACCCGAGCGAGGTCGCCTCCACCGTCGACCTCACGCTCTTCTCCGAGACCGGCACCGTCCAGGCCACCGGCGCCACGGGCGTCGTCGTTCCGGCCGGAGCGGTCCGGGCGCTCCCGCTCGCGGGGCTCGCTCCCGGAGTCGTCCAGCCCGTCGTGCACGTGACCGCCCGGGGCGGCGAGGTCGCCGCGAGCCTGCAGAGCAGCGCCATCTCCGGCCTCACCCCTGAAGGCGTCGAGACCACCGGACCCTCCGCCGGCCCGGACACGCTCGCCGTGATCGCCGGCTTCACCGTCACGTCGCCTCCGGCCGAGACCGCGAGCGACGACGGCAGCGGCGGCGCGGGCAGCCCCGTGCTGCGCATCCTCACCCCCGGCGACGCCGACAGCACGGTCTCGGTCGAGGTGACCAACGAGGACCCGAGCGGGTCCGGCGCCTCCACCCAGGTCGTCGTCCCGGCCGGTCTCGTCGGCGAGGTCCCGCTCACGGGCCTGGCGGACGGCTCCTACCGCATCGTCCTGCGGGCCGACCAGCCGATCGTCGCGGCGGGGCGGACGACCTCGACCGGCTCGGCCGGGACGGACTTCGCCTGGTTCGCCTCCGGCACCGCGACCACGACGCCGTTCGGCGTCGCCGGCACGGGCGAGGGCGACGCGCGACTGCACCTGGTCAACGGCAGCGACTCGACCGCCTCGGTCGAGATCGCGTCGCCGGGCGGCACCCGCACGCTCGAGCTGGGTCCGTTCGCGGCTCTCGCGACCCCGCTGGACGGTGACGGCGCGGTCGTCAGCAGCACCCAGCCGGTGCAGGCCTCGGTCTCGATCGCGCGGGACGGGCGGATCGCCTCGTACCCGATCGTGCCGCCGGGACCGCTCTCCTCGCCGATCACCGTCTACTCGCACTGAGACGCGGGGCGGCGGCACCCCAGTGGTGGCGGCGCCGCGAAGGTGCCGGCGCCTCAGGGGTGCCGGTAGCGGTCCGGGGAGATGTCCCACGGGTCGCGGCCGAGCAGCTCCGCGACGGCGCGGAACACGTAGCTCTCGATCAGCATGCGCTGGTGCCACTCGTCGCGGCGGTGCAGCTTCGCCAGGCGCTCGATCGGCACGCGGTAGAGCGTGATGCGGCGCGCGGCGTGGTCGACGCGCCACCGGGCGATGCCCGTGCCCTGCAACCGGTCGGGATCGACGTCGGGAGTCGCCGCGACGTCGACCCGGATGCCGGCGAGCTCCTCCGGCCAGGTGCCGCGGAGGTAGTCGAAGGCCGAGCCGATCGTCGCCTCGAAGAAGTCGGAGCGGGTCTGCAGCAGCGGGAGGTGCGGACCGGTGATCGGCCCTCGTGCGCCGCGGCCGTGCCGGTCCCGGGAGCCTCCGCGCGACCCGCTCGTCGGGCGAGCGGCGGAACGACGAGCACGGGGCATGGCTCCAGCCTATTGCTACTGTGGGCGGCGATGACCGGACGGCACTGCTCGCGGACGGGCTGCCGCGCGCAGGCCGTCGTCACGCTGACCTACGACTACCGCGACTCGCTGGTGGCGGTCGGGCCGCTGAGTCCTGCGCCGGATCCGCACGGCTACGACCTCTGCGCCGAGCACGACCGGCGGCTCCTCGTCCCGCGCGGCTGGGAGACCGTCCGCTACGGCGCGGGGCCCGCCTAGGCCGCTGCCGCGCGCCTCAGGGGCGTTCGGGGAAGCCGCGCGGTGTGCTCGAGAGCACCGGGGCCAGCCGCTCGAGGCGCTGGTCGGACAGGAGCAGAGCGCGCTCCTCCCGTGCCCGGCGGAGGGCGGCCACGGCGAGGAGGAAGTCCTCCGCGGGCGCGGCGGGCAGCGGGGAGACGTGGACGGCGGTCTCGTCGGCCAGTGCGGCGGCGAGCTGCGAGCGCGAGGGCTCCGTCATGCCGTGGCGCTGGCGGAGGAACTGCGCCAGTCGGCGCGCCAGGGCGTCGGGGAGGCGCGCGGTGTCCGCCGTGACGGCCCAGCCCCGCAGCGGCTCCGGGATCTCGACGACCAGCGGCTCCGCGCGGGGGACGCGCTCGAGCTGGCTGTGCGTGCCCGCGAGGACGTCGCCGAGCCGGCGCGACCGGCGCGAGAGGAGGCCGACGACGGCGGCGAGCCCGCCGAAGGTCATCAGGATCTCGAGGACGCCGGTGAGGCCGCGGACGAGGGCGTGCCGGAAGCCGATGGAGCCGCCGTCGTCGCGGACGACGCGAGCACCGACGGTCAGCTTCCCGAGCGAGCGGCCGCGACTGGCCGTCTCGACGGTGACGGGCACGATCACCACGGCGATGACGAGGGCAGCGATCGCCACGGCGGCCGAGGCGGCGGGGTCGAGGCCGCCGTCCCCGGAGAGGGAGGAGACCAGCAGGAACAGGCCCAGCGCGAGCAGGAGCTCCGCGATCAGGTCGATGATCGCGCCGACCGCGCGGAGCACGAAGGAAGTGACGGGCACCTCGAGCGCGATCGCCTCGCCGGTGACCAGGTCGGCGTCGTCGAACTCGGTCCGCTGCTCCTCCACGGTGCTCCTCCCGGATGCTCGGCCTCGCGGCGTGCCTGGCTATCCTGTCAGGAGATGGACATCGACGCTCTCTCGGCCGCACGCGCTGCGCAGTGGACCCGCCTCGACGAGCTCTCGCGCAGGCGCCGCCTGACCGGAGCCGAGGCGGACGAGCTGATCGAGCGCTACCAGGCGGCCTCGGCGGACCTCGCCGCGATCTCCTCCACCGCCGGATCGACGGCCGTCGGGACGCGGCTGGCCGTCTCGCTCTCACGGGCCAGGGGACGCCTGACCGGAACGCGCGACGAGCCGCTCGCCGCGGTCTCCCGCTTCGTCGTCCTCTCGCTCCCCGCCGCTCTGCACCGGCTGCGCTGGCTGACGCTCGCCGTCGCCCTCGCGACCGCTCTGGTGGCGACGCTCTACGCGCTCTGGATCCTCGGCGACCCGCGCCTGCTCGCCGCGCTGGGCGACGACGAGGAGCTGCGGCGCTTCGCCCGGGGCGACTTCATCGACTACTACTCCGAGAACCCCGCCGCCTCGTTCGCCGGGCAGGTGTGGACCAACAACGCCTGGATCGCGGCGCAGTGCGTGGCCTTCGGGATCGTCGGCGTCTACGTGCCGTACATCCTGCTGCAGAACGCGCAGAACCTCGGCACGTCGATCGCGGTGATGTTCCACGTGGGGGAGGGCGACACGTTCTTCCTCTACATCGCGCCGCACGGCCAGCTCGAGCTGACGGCCGTGTTCGTCGCCGCAGCCGCGGGCCTGCGGATCTTCTGGGCCTGGATCGCTCCCGGCGCGCGCACCCGCGGCCAGGCGCTCGCCGAGGACGCGCGGAGCCTGTTCACGGTGGCGATCGGCCTGGTCTTCGTGCTGCTCGTCTCGGGCGTGATCGAGGGGTTCGTCACTCCGGCGCCCTGGCCCTGGTGGCTCAAGATCGGGATCGGGGCGCTCGCCCTCGGCGCGTTCCTCTTCTACATGATCGTCGTCGGCGGGCGCGCGGTGCGGGCGGGGGAGACGGGCGATCTCGACCGGTTCGAGGCCGGGTCGCGGAGCATCGCGGCCGGCTGAGCGGAGTCGGCTGAGCGCGGCCGGACGAGCGCGTTCGTCGGAGCGGGGTCGTCGCGGTGCGCTCGGGACCGACGACGGCCGCTCGCGCAGGTCAGAGCCGTCCGGCCGCCTTGAGCGCGAGGTAGCGGTCCGCGAGGGCCGGCGGGAGGGCGGAGGGGCTGCCGAGCACGACGTCCCCGCCGAGGCGGCGGACGGCGGCCGAGAGCCGGTCGACGTCCGCGAGCGAGCGCTCCGCGGCGGCGGCGGAGTAGACCGCGGCTCTGTCGCTCCGGTCCTCCGCCATCCGCTGCAGCTCGGGGTCGAGCGCGCAGGCGACCACGACCGTGTGCACGCGGGTGAGCTGCGGGAGCACCGCGAGGAGCCCCTCCGCCGAGCCGACCGAGTCGAGCGCGGTGAGCAGCACTACCAGCGAGCGCTGCGAGGCCAGGGTGCGCACCTGCGCGGGGACCGCCGCCCAGTCGGTCTCGATGAGCTGGGGCTGCACGGGGGCGAGGGCGTCCACCACGCGGGTCAGCACCTCCGTGCCGGTGGCGCCGTGCACGCGGGCTCGCCGGGTGCGGTCGAACGCGAGCACGTCGACCCGGTCGCCGGCCGAGGCGGCGAGGGCCGCCAGGAGGAGCGAGGCCTCGATCGCCGTGTCCAGGCGCGGCTCGTCCTCGATCCGGGCGGCAGAGGTGCGGCCCGTGTCGAGCACGACGATCACTCGCCGGTCGCGCTCCGGGCGCCACGTGCGGACGACCGGCTCCCGGCGCCGGGCGGTCGCCCGCCAGTCGAGCGAGCGGACGTCGTCGCCGCGGACGTACTCGCGCAGGCTGTCGAACTCCGTCCCCTGGCCGCGGATCATCACGCTGGTCCGACCCTCGAGCTCGCGCAGCCGCGCCAGGCGCGAGGGCAGGTGGCGGCGGGAGCGGAAGGCGGGCAGCACCCGGACGACGGCCGGCGCGGCCCGCGTCGCCTGGCGGCCCGCCAGCCCGAGCGGCCCGCGGGAGCGGATGGTGACGTGGAGCGCCCGGCGCTCGCCGCGGCGGAGCGGCTCCAGGACCGTGGTCACCGCGCGGCGCTCGCCCGGCGGCAGGCGCAGGGACGACCGGGTCTCGAGGGCGCCGGCCGACGGCTCCCAGGCGTCGCGGAGGACCCCCGTGATCCTCCTGCGGCCGGTGCTCGTGACCAGGAGGGTCGCCTCGGTCCGCTCGCCGAGCCGCACCCGGTCCGGCACACGCCGCTCGAGCACGACGGCACGCGGCGAGCCCGCGACCGCGACGTCGATCCCGACGAGGGCCGCCCAGGCCAGGAGCCAGAGGCCGAGCACGGCGAAGGCGACCTCGGGGCGACCGCCCAACAGGACGACCGGCACCAGGCCGACGAGGAGGACGAGGACGCTGCGTCCGGTGAGGTGCACGGCTCAGACCGGGACGCGGACCTGCTGCAGGATCCCGCCCAGGACGGCCTCGGTGCGGACGCCCTCGAGCTCCGCCTCCGGCTCCAGCTGGATGCGGTGGCGCAGCACGGGCAGGACCATCGCCTGCACGTGGTCCGGGGTGATCGAGCCGTATCCGTTGAGCCACGCCCAGGCGCGGGACGCCGCGAGCAGGGCGGTCGAGCCGCGGGGACTGGTGCCGAGCTTGACGCTCGGGCTCTCACGGGTGGCGCGGGCGAGGTCGACGATGTAGCCGAGGACGTCGGGGCCGGCTCCGACGCGCCGGGCCGAGGCCTGAGCGGCGCGAAGGCGGGCGGCGTCGAGCACAGGGCGCACGCCCGCGGCGTCGAGGTCGCGCGGGTCGAACCCGGCGGCGTGGCGCGAGAGCACCTCCACCTCGACGTCGCGCGGCGGGATGTCGAGCACGAGCTTGAGCAGGAACCGGTCCAGCTGGGCCTCCGGGAGCACGTAGGTCCCCTCGTACTCCACCGGGTTCTGGGTGGCGGCGACGAGGAACGGGTCCGGCAGAGGCAGGGTGCGTCCGTCGACGCTGACCTGGCGCTCCTCCATCGCCTCGAGGAGCGCGGCCTGGGTCTTCGGCGGCGTGCGGTTGATCTCGTCCGCCAGCAGGAGGTTCGTGAAGACCGGGCCCTCGCGGAAGGCGAAGCCGGAGGTGGAGGCGTCGTAGACGAGGGAGCCGGTGATGTCGCCGGGCATCAGGTCCGGCGTGAACTGCACCCGGCGGGTGTCGAGGCCGAGCGAGACGGACAGGGCGCGCACGAGGAGAGTCTTCGCGACTCCGGGGACGCCCTCGAGCAGGACGTGCCCGCCCGCGAGCAGGGCGATCAGGAGCCCGGAGACGGCGCCGTCCTGACCGACGACCGCGCGGCCGACCTCGGCGCGGACCCGGTCGAGCTCGGCGCGCAGGTCGTCGTCGGAGACCGGCGCTGCGTCGCGGGCGGAGGGGGTGGTGTCGCTCATCGGGAGGGGCCTTCCGGTCGTCGGGCGGTCGTCGGGGAGAGGGCGGCGCGGAGCGCGCTCTCGAAGCGGAGGAGCTCGTCGGAGGCGGCGACGAGGGCGGCGTCGTCGGCCGGCAGGTCGTCGACGAGAAGCCGACGCAGCGCGGTCGGATCGCGGCCGAGGCGCTCGGCGGCGACGGCGACGATCTCGTCGACTCCGGTCGCCGGAGCGAGTCCCAGGAGCGCGGCCGTGCGCCGGAGGGTGCCGATGCGCAGCGCATCGAGGGCGCGGGGCCGCAGGGCTCCGCGAGCGTAGAGCCGGGCGCGGCCACGGGCCGTCTCGCTGGCGTGCACGACGACCGGCAGCGGCTCGACCGCGAGCGGGCCGAGCCGACGGCCGCGCCAGACGGCGGAGGCGACGAAGACAGCCACCAGCAGCAGGAGGGCCGGGGTGACCCAGCCGGGGGCGAGGTCGGCGGGTGCGGGAGTGGTGCTCGCCTCGTCGGCGGCTCCGGCGCGGTACCAGACCAGCCGGTCCTCGCCGCCGAGCAGTCCGAGCGCGAGGGCGGCGCGGCCGTCCTCGCCGATGGTGCCGTTGCGGAGGAGGTCGGCGTCGCCGATCGCGGTGACCTCGGCCCCCTGCGGGAACCCGGTGCTCACGAGCAGGAAGCCGTCGTCGCCCGAGGGGAAGCAGCCGACGGCGTCGCCGTCGTCGAGGATCCGGTAGGTGCTCCCTCCGGCGGGCAGCGTCCCGGCGCGCTCGGCCGCGGGGAGCGGGCACTCGGCGCGGAAGGGGCCGTCGCCGGCCGGGGAGCCGGCGAAGCGGACGGCCGGCAGCAGGGCGTCCAGCGCGGCACCCCCCGGGGTCACCAGGACGAGCGACGCGTAGGCGCGGGCGAGCCGGCGGTACTGGGCCTCGTCGAGGGCGACGTCCGGGTCGTCGACGAGCAGTGTCGTGTCGGTGGACGAAGCGGCGAGAGCGGAGTCGAGGTCGTCGGCGCGGACGACCTCGACGCCCTGATCGCGCAGCACCTCGGCGAGCGCGCGGGCTCCGTCCGGGGTCGCGCTGTCGACGTCGAGGTCCGGAGCGGCCACCCGGGTCCCGGTCGCGACGGTGAGCAGCAGACTGCCGACCGCGACGATCACCAGGAGGAGCGCCCACACCCGTCCGCGGCGCAGCAGTGCGCCGAGGGTCGGGCTGGAGACCGTGTCGGCGCTCACCGGGGCGCCGCCAGGGCGTCGAGGACCGGCGAGGCCGCGTCGAGCTCGCGGTCCAGTGCCGCGACCCGCTCGTACTCGGCCGGGCCGCAGGGCTGCCCGAGGTAGCGCACGCGGTCGAAGTCGTCGGCTGTACGGCGCAGCGCGGCGGCGGAGGAGGGGAAGGCGGCGGAGGCGCGCGACGCCAGGCCGAGCGCGGTGGTGCCGGGCGAGACCCGCAGGACGGTCCGCTCGTCGAGGGAGCGCACCAGAGCGCGGAAGCGCTCGACGAGGGCCTCGTCCCAGTCCCCGCGGGCGGCCGCGGCCTCGGCGAGCGAGCGGAGGGTCGCGGCCGAGCGGGTGTCGTCGTCGGCGAGCACGGCTCCCGTGACGGTGCTGCGGCGCCCGGCGCGGGGCCGTCCGGCGATGACGAGCGCCGCGACCACGAGCGCCACGAGGACCAGCACGCCGATCACCGCGGCGATCGGCACCGGCGGGCCGTCGCCCTGCAGCGTGAGGGAGGCGAACCAGTCGCGCACCGCCTGCACCACCCGGTCGAAGAGGGTCGGCTCGGCCGCCCGGTAGCGCGGGTCGGCGAGCTCCTCGAGGAGGAGGCGGCGCGCCTGCTCCGCGTCGGGCTCGAGAGGGGCCGCGGCGAGGATCACGGGCGCTCCGGCACGGGGAAGGGATCGGGGGAGGGGCGTCCCGCCGCGCGCTCCTCGACGTGGCGCATCAGCACCAGGTCGAAGCCCTCGCGGCGCATCCTGCGGTCGAGGTAGACCAGGCCCGTCACGGCCGACTGGAGCACCGTTCCGACGGCGCCGATCACGAAGCCCACGGCGACGGAGGCGATCGTGACCACCAGCGAGGTGACGAGCTGCGCATCCGGATCGGTCGGGGCGATCAGGGCGCCGGCGATCGGGATGAGCAGGCTGAAGGGTGTGGCCACGATCTGGCCCGCGACCTGGATGATCACGGTCATCAGCGCGAGCGCGCCGAAGGTGCGCCAGAAGCCGCCCGCCACCAGCCGCCAGGAGCGCGCCACCGCGCGGCGCAGCGGCAGCCGCTCGACGACGATCAGGCTCGGCACCAGGGCGAGCTTCGTCGACAGCCAGACGCCCAGCGCGAGGGCGACCAGGCCGGAGCCGACGAGCACCAGGATCCCGCCGACGATCGCGCTCGACGTCCCGTCCATCGCTCCGATGACGAACAGCGGCACGGCCAGCGCCACGGCGAGGAGAACCAGGAGGAGGTAGCCGACGCCCTGCAGGACCGTCCAGCCGATCAGCGCCCAGAAGCGGCCCCGCAGCCGGGCGAGCAGCTGTCGGAAGGTCGCCCGCTCGCCGAGGACGCCGCGGGTGACCTCGAGCACGACCACGCCCTGCACCAGGGCCCCGCTGGCGAGCGAGACGGCGAGCGGGATGAGGGCGGCCAGGACCACGACCGCGAGGGACCCCGCGCCGACGGCGTCGCGGTCGGCGGACTCCGCCTGCGCGATGCGCCCGACGGCGAGCACCGCGATCAGGCCGTAGACCGCCAGGGCGAGCACCGACCCGAGGCCCTGCACCAGCAGAGCGACGCCCAGGGTCGTGCGGGGGCTGCGGCGGAGGACCTGGAACGGGGCGCCGAGCAGGGTGCCGAAGCCGAGCGGGCGCAGCGGCACGAGGCCGGGCCTGGGCGGGGGAGTCCAGCCGGGAGCGGGGCGACCGGGCGGCCAGGGGCCGGCGCCGGATCCGGCCGTCCAGGAGCCTCCGGCGGGACCGGGCGGTACGGGACCTGCGCTCGGCGGCGCGGGCGACCAGGACGGGGCGACGGGAGCGGGCGGCGGCGTGCGCCGGTCGCCGTCCTGCGCCGGGACGGCCGCGTCGTCCGGACGCCCTGCGGGCGGGGGCCACTGAGCTGCGTCGGTCATCCCCTCCATGCTGTCACAGGCCTGCGGGCCGGGTCCTCCCCCGAGCGGACCCCCTTCGCCCGCAGAGCCCGCTCCCCGCCCGCGGGGAGGTGCGTCGGTTAGCCTGGGGCGGTCACCGTGCGCGCCGTGGGCGGGCGCGACCCGAGACGAGGAAGAGCAGACCGATGAGCGCGCGCATTCTGGTGGTCGACGACGACGCCGCCCTGGCCGAGATGATCGGCATCGTCCTGCGCGCCGACGGGTACGACGTCTCCTTCTGCGCGGACGGCTCCGGCGCCCTCGAGGCCTTCCGGCGGGCCCGGCCGGACCTGGTCCTGCTCGACCTGATGCTGCCCGGGATCGATGGGATCGAGGTGTGCCGCGCGATCCGCGGCGAGTCCGGCGTCCCCGTCATCATGCTCACGGCCAAGTCCGACACGGCGGACGTGGTGCAGGGCCTCGAGTCCGGCGCCGACGACTACATGGTCAAGCCGTTCGACCCCAAGGAGCTCGTCGCGCGGATCAAGACGCGCCTGCGACCCGCCACCGCCGCCGCGAACGCGGTGCTGCAGGTCGGCGACCTGAGCCTCGACGTCGCCGGCCACGAGGTCCGCCGCGGCGAGACGCGCATCGGCCTGACCCCGCTCGAGTTCGACCTCCTCCTCGCCCTCGCCTCCAAGCCCCAGCAGGTCTTCACCCGCGAGATGCTGCTCGAGCAGGTCTGGGGCTACCACTACAAGGCCGACACCCGCCTTGTGAACGTGCACGTCCAGCGCCTGCGCGCCAAGGTCGAGAAGGACCCGGACGACCCCCGCATCGTGATGACCGTGCGCGGCGTCGGCTACCGCGCCGGCGCCGTCCTCCCGAGCTGACCGTGCGCCGCCTCGCCGCTCCCGACGTGCGCCGGTGGCCCCGCCGCGTGCTCGGGGTGTGGCGCACGTCGCTGCAGTTCCGCGCGGTCGCGATCACGGTCCTGCTCAGCGGCATCGCCATCGGCTCGACCGGCGTCTACCTCTCGTACAGCATCAGCGACAACCTGTTCCAGTCGCGGCTGACGCAGGTCACGGGCGACACGTCGCGCGCGACCCGGGCCGCGCAGGGCTACCTCGACGCCGCCACCGTCTCCACCCGCCAGGACATGGAGGAGGTGATGAGCTCGGTGCGCACCGCCGTCCGGGACGCCTCCTCCTCCGCGCTCATCGCCGTCGTGCGCTCGCCCGACCAGGAGGCGTCGTCGCTGGCGCCCCAGGACATCTACAACCGCGAGCTGCAGAACGGCGTGATCAGCGACGCGCTGCGCGAGCGGGTGCAGGCGGGCTCCGACGGGCAGTACTGGCAGTCGGTGACGCTCGACGCCTCCGGTCAGCAACAGCCGGGCATCCTCGTCGGCTCGACCCTCGAGCTGCCGAGCTCGGCCGGGCGCTACGAGCTGTACATCGGCTACTCCCTCGCGGACGCGGAGCGCACCCTCCAGTTCGTGCAGCAGGTGCTCAACGTGGCGGGGATCCTGCTCATCCTGCTGATCGGAGCGGTCAGCTGGGTCGTCGTGCGGATCGTCGTCGCCCCGGTGCGGGTCGCGGCAGAGACGAGCCAGCGCCTCGCCGCCGGCGACTTCGACGTGCGGATCCCGGAGCGGGGCCAGGACGTGATCGCGACCCTCGCCCGGTCCTTCAACGGCATGGCGGACAGCCTGCAGGACCGGATCAGCGAGCTCGCGACGCTCAGCCGGGTCCAGCAGCGCTTCGTCTCGGACGTCTCGCACGAGCTCCGCACGCCGCTGACGACGATGAAGCTGGCCGGGGACGTGCTCTACGACCAGCGCGAGGACTTCGCCCCGGTCGCCGAGCGCACGGTCGAGCTGCTGCACAGCCAGATCGACCGCTTCGAGAGCCTCCTCGCCGACCTGCTCGAGATCTCCCGCCACGACGCGGGGTCGGCCGAGCTCGAGCTCGAGCCGGTCAACCTGGTGAAGCTGGCCGGTGACGAGATCGAGGCGATGCGCGGGATCGCGGAGGCGAACGGCTCCCGGCTCACGCTCTCCGCCCCGGGCGGCTACTTCGACGCCGACCTCGATCCGCGCCGCATCCGCCGGATCGTCCGCAATCTGCTGGGCAACGCGATCGAGCACGGCGACGGCCGCGAGGTCGTGGTCACCGTCGACAGCAACGCCAGCGCGGTCGCCCTCGCCGTGCGCGACTACGGCCACGGCATGAGCAGCGAGGAGGTCGTGCGCGTCTTCGACCGCTTCTGGCGCGCCGATCCGTCCCGCCGCCGCACGCTCGGCGGCACCGGCCTCGGCCTCTCCATCGCGCAGGAGGACACGGCCCTGCACCACGGCTGGCTGCAGGTCTGGTCCGTGCCGGACCGCGGCGCCTGCTTCCGCCTCACCGTGCCCCGGCACCGCGGCGAGCGGATCGAGGCCTCGCCGCTCCCGCTGCCCCCGGTCGACGCGGGCGAGCAGGCCTACAGCGGGCCGATCGTCCTCCCGCCGCTGCAGGCTCCTCCGGTCGGGGCCGCGGGGGTGCTCCCGTGAGGCGCGGCGTCCTCCGTGCCGCCGCGGCCGCCGCGCTGCTCGCGCTCGGGCTGGCCGGGTGCGCCGGCATCCCGAGGGACGGCGACGTGGGAGTCGGACGGCCCGACACCGCGCCGCAGGACCTCCAGTACGACTTCCTCCCGTCAGGACCCGCCGTCGGTGCGTCGCAGCGCGACATCCTCACCGGCTTCATCGACGCCGCGTCGAGCCCGCAGAGCAACTACAAGATCGCCCGGGAGTTCCTCTCCACCGGCGCCGACTGGACGCCGGGCGAGCACGTGACGGTCGACGAGGGCCAGCGCTCCGCCTCGCCGCAGTCGGGCTCCACGCTCTCGCTGACGATCACGCCCGTCGCCGAAGTCGACGCGACCGGCGTCTACACCGACCTCGCCACCACGGCCGGCCTGACCCTCGACTACGGCTTCGTCCAGGAGAACGGCGAGTGGCGCATCAGCGCGCCGCCGAGCGGTGTCGTGATCGATCGCACCACGTTCGAGCAGGTCTTCTCGACGCACGCCCTCTACTTCTTCGACCCCGGATACCAGTACCTCGTGCCGGACCTGCGCTGGTTCGCCTCGCGCGCCGACAGCTCCACCAGCACCACGATCGTCACCGAGCTGCTGCGCGGCCCCACACCGTGGCTGCGGGACTCCGCCGCCGTCGTGTCGGCCTTCCCGACCGGGACGACGCTGGCGGCCGAGACCGTGCCGGTCGAGTCGCAGCGGGCCGTGGTCGACCTGAACCCGGCCGCGCTCGAGGCCGATCCGGCGCAGTGGCGGCTGATGGCCCTGCAGCTGAACCGGAGCCTCGCGAACGTCTCCAACGTCACCGGCGTCGCGCTCTCGGTCGAGCAGAACCCGATCGACGTCCCCTCCGAGGTCACCGGGCTGCCGACCTCGCCCCGCGTCGACACCCGGCCGCTCGTGCTGACCGACGACGCCTTCGGCTTCCTCGGCTCCTCCGGCCTGGCCGGCCTCGGGATCTCGGATCGGATCGAGGCGCTGCAGCCGCGGGCCGCGGTGCTCGGCGAGCAGCGCGGGGCCGACTCCGACGCGGCCGCCGCCGTGCTCACCACCGCGGGCGTGAGCCTCGTGGATCCGGACGGCGGCGACGTCCTGCTCGACGCGCGCTCGGGCCTCGTCGCGCCGACCATCGATCCGCTCGGGTACGTCTGGTCCGTGCCCTCGGCCTCGCCCGGGCAGCTGGTGGCGTACTCCGCGGACGGCTCACGCTCGATGCAGGTCGCGACGGCCTGGAGCGAGGTCGAGTCGCTCGCCTCGATCGCGGTGTCCCGCGACGGCACCCGGATGCTGGCGCTCGCCCAGGACGGGCAGCAGGCGACAGTGCTGGTGGCCGGCATCACCCGCTCGCGCGACGGCGACCCGGTGGCGGTCGGCGAGCCGGTCGTCCTCCGCTCGACCCTGGGGACCGCGGTCGCCGCGGCCTGGACGGACGAGCTCGACGTGGTCTCGGTCGTCCGAGGCTCGACGGGGGAGGACGCGGTCACGATGAACCTCCTCGGCGGAGGCGCCACGGCGCTCGGCACGACGACGGGCACGGTCCAGATCGCCGCGGGCAACACCTCGACCCAGGTCCGCATCCTCGCCGAGGGCGGGGAGCTCCGGCAGCAGCGGGGCTCGGCCTGGCAGACGATCGCGACGGACATCCGGCTGCTCGCGGCGCAGACCGGCATGGGGTCCTGACGGGTCCTGTCCCCGGCGGCGACTACCCACGGCGGCGGTGCGCTCCGGATGCTCCTCCCCAGGTTCGTCCAGCGGGCGGATCGTCCCGGTCCGACGGATCCGCACCCCGCGCCGCGGCTCGGTCGGCGAGCGTGGAGGAATGCTCTCCGATCACCTGCTCGACGCCCTCGCCGTCCTCCTCCCGCTGGAGTGCCCCGCCTGCGGAGAGCCGACGAGCCGGGCGCCCTGCCCGGACTGCTCGGCCGACGCGGCCGCCTCGGCGTCACTGCTGACCCGCGTCGTCGGGCCGCCGGACGATCCGCTCCTCGTCGTCACCGGGGCCCCGTACGAGGGCACGGTGCGCCGCCTCGTCGTCGCGCTGAAGGAGGAGGGCCGCACTGCCTGCCTCGCCCCGCTCGGCGCGCTGCTGCGCCCGGCCCTCGGCGCGGCGCTCGCCGGCAGCCCCGCGATCCTGGTCGTCCCGCCCGGCTCCTGGCTCGGCCGCGTGCGGCGGGGCGCCGATCCCGTCGCGCAGCTGGTCGCCGCCGCGGGAGGGCGGGCGGCGCGTCCTCTCCGGCGGTCGCGGATGGTCCGCGATCAGGTCGGGCTCGGCCGCGTCGAGCGGCGCGGCAATCTCGACGGGGCGTTCCGCGCCCGCCGGCCGCTCTCGTCGTGGCCGCCGGTGGTCCTCGTCGACGACGTGGTCACCTCGGGCGCGACCCTGCTCGAGCTGCGGCGCGCCGTGCGCGCGGCGGGCGGGACCGTCAGGGCGGCGGCAGCGCTCGCCGGCACTGCGGAACGAGGAGGGAACGTACCAGCAGAATCCGGACGAACTCCCGGTGACGATCCGGTGGCCGGGGTCTACGGTGGGGGCACGGCGTGAACGGTCCGCCCCGGAGAAAGGCGGCACGCCGTACTCGACTGGGAGGTTGTCATGGACATCGACATCACAGGACGCAACATCGACATCACCGATCGCTTCCGCGCGTACGCGACGGAGAAGTCGGACAAGGTGGCGCACCTCGCCGATCGTGCTCTCGCGCTCGAGATCAAGGCGAGCAGGCACGCCGAGGGCAAGGGCTCGGCCGGCGGCGACCGCGTGGAGCTGACGCTGATCGGCAAGGGGCCCGTGGTCCGGGCCGAGGCGAGCGGAGCCGACAAGTACGCGGCGTTCGACGTCGCCATCGGCCGGCTGCTCGAACGGGTGAGACGGGCCAAGGATCGGAAGAAGGTCCATCGGGGCCAGCATCGGCCGACCTCGCTCCGCGACGCGGCCGCCGACGACTTCAGCGTCGTCGCCATCCAGCCGGCCGACGCCGCGGTGCTCGAGCAGTTGAGCACGGGCGTGATCCCCGTGCAGGAGGCGCCGGAGCCGGTGGAGGACGAGGCGGAGGAGCCGTACTGCCCCGTCGTCATCCGCAAGAAGGTCTTCGCCTCCGTCTCGATGACCGTCGACGACGCCGTCGACTACATGGAGCTGGTCGGACACGACTTCTACCTCTTCATCGACTCCGACACGAACCGCCCGAGCGTGGTCTACCGCCGCAAGGGCTGGGACTACGGCGTCATCGGCCTCGGCGACGAGGCCGACGAGCTCGCCGAGCAGGCCGCCGGCTGAGATCCGACCCCGGGCCCCGGAGCATCCGCTCCGGGGCCCTCCCCGTGCCCAGGCAGGGAGTCCGCCCAGGGCGGACGCGTCGCCCCGACCGCTCACCGCCCGCCCCGGCTAGGCTGGTCGCGGTCCGCGCTCCGGCGCGCGACTCCTGTCTTCTACTTTTTTGGAGTACCCCGTGGCCTCTGTCCTCGAAAAGGTCCTTCGCGTCGGGGAGGGGCGGGTCATCCGCCGCCTCGAGAACTACGCGAAGGCCGTCAACGCCCTCGAAGAGGACTTCACGCACCTCAGCGACGAGGAGCTGAAGAACGAGACCGTCGAGCTGCGCGAGCGCTACTCGAACGGCGAGTCCCTCGACGACCTGCTGCCGGAGGCGTTCGCCGCCGTCCGTGAGGCCTCGCGCCGGACGCTCGGCCTCCGCCACTTCGACGTGCAGCTCATGGGCGGCGCCGCCCTGCACCTGGGCAACATCGCCGAGATGAAGACCGGAGAGGGCAAGACGCTCGTCGCCACCCTCCCGGCCTATCTCAACGCGATCGCCAGTCGCGGCGTGCACATCGTCACGGTGAACGACTTCCTCGCGTCGTACCAGTCCGAGCTGATGGGGCGCGTGTTCCGCGCCCTCGGCATGACGACCGGGGTGATCCTCTCCGGCCAGACCCCGGAGCAGCGCCGCGAGCAGTACGCGGCCGACATCACCTACGGCACGAACAACGAGTTCGGCTTCGACTACCTCCGCGACAACATGGCGTGGCAGGCGCAGGACATGGTCCAGCGCGGCCACTTCTACGCCATCGTCGACGAGGTCGACTCGATCCTCATCGACGAGGCCCGCACGCCGCTGATCATCTCCGGACCGGCCTCGGGCGAGGCGAACCGCTGGTTCGCGGAGTTCGCCAACCTCGCGAAGCGCCTCGACGAGGGCGAGGACTTCGAGGTCGACGAGAAGAAGCGCACCGTCGGCGTCCTCGAGCCCGGCATCGAGAAGGTCGAGGACTACCTCGGCATCGACAACCTCTACGAGTCGGCGAACACGCCGCTGATCTCGTTCCTCAACAACGCCATCAAGGCGCGCGCACTGTTCAAGAAGGACAAGGACTACGTCGTGCTGAACGGCGAGGTCCTGATCGTCGACGAGCACACCGGCCGCATCCTGGCGGGACGCCGCTACAACGAGGGCATCCACCAGGCCATCGAGGCGAAGGAGGGCGTGCAGGTCAAGGCCGAGAACCAGACCCTGGCGACCGTCACGCTCCAGAACTACTTCCGCCTCTACGCGAAGCTCTCCGGCATGACCGGAACGGCCGAGACCGAGGCCGCCGAGTTCATGTCGACCTACAAGCTCGGCGTCGTCCCGATCCCGACGAACCGCAAGATGCAGCGGATCGACAACGCCGACCTCGTCTACAAGAACGAGCAGGTCAAGTTCGCCCAGGTCGTCGAGGACATCGCGGAGCGCCACGCGGCCGGGCAGCCGGTCCTCGTCGGCACGACCAGCGTCGAGAAGAGCGAGTACCTCTCGCGCCTGCTCGCCAAGAAGGGCGTGCGCCACGAGGTCCTGAACGCCAAGAACCACGCGCGGGAGGCGGCCATCGTCGCTCAGGCCGGCCGCCTCGGCGCCGTCACCGTCGCGACCAACATGGCCGGTCGAGGCACCGACATCATGCTCGGCGGCAACGCCGAGTTCCTCGCGGTCTCCGAGATGACGGCGAAGGGCCTCAACCCCTCCGAGACCCCGGAGGAGTACGAGGCCGCATGGGACGAGGTCTTCGCGGCCGTCAAGGAGAAGGTGGGTGAGGAGGCCGAGAAGGTCCAGGCCGCCGGAGGCCTCTACGTGCTCGGCACCGAGCGCCACGAGTCGCGCCGCATCGACAACCAGCTCCGCGGACGCTCGGGCCGCCAGGGCGACCCGGGGGAGAGCCGCTTCTACCTCTCGCTCACCGACGACCTGATGCGCCTGTTCAACTCCGGCGCCGCCGAGGCGCTCATGGGCCGGGGCAACGTCCCGGACGACATCGCCATCGAGTCGAAGGTCGTCTCGCGCGCCATCCGCAGCGCCCAGTCGCAGGTCGAGGCCCGCAACGCCGAGATCCGCAAGAACGTCCTCAAGTACGACGACGTCCTCAACCGCCAGCGCGAGGCGATCTACTCGGACCGCCGCCACATCCTCGAGGGCGACGACCTGCACGAGCGCACCCAGAAGTTCCTCGTCGACGTGATCGACGAGATTCTCGAGGTGCACACCGGCGACGGCAACGGCGACGACTGGGACTTCGACGCCCTCTGGACCGAGCTGAAGACGCTGTACCCGATCAGCCTCACCATCGACGAGGTGGTGCAGGAGGCGGGCAGCCGCGGCCGCATCAACAAGGAGTTCATGCGCCGCGAGATCCTCTCGGACGCGCAGCTCGCCTACCAGCGCCGCGAGGAGCAGCTGGGCTCTCCCGCCATGCGCGAGCTCGAGCGCCGCGTCGTGCTCTCGGTGATCGACCGCCGCTGGCGCGACCACCTCTACGAGATGGACTACCTCAAGGACGGCATCGGCCTGCGCGCGATGGCCCAGCGCGACCCGCTGGTCGAGTACCAGCGCGAGGGCTTCGCCCTGTTCCAGCAGATGATGGGGCAGATCCGCGAGGAGACCGTCGGCTTCCTCTTCAACCTCGAGGTCGAGGTGACCCAGAAGCAGGGCGAGGTCGCCGGAGTCGCGGCCAAGGGGCTCGCTCAGCCGGTGGCTCCGGCCGAGAAGCTCAGCTACTCGGCGCCGAGCGACACCGGCGGCGTCGAGGTCCGCAACCAGCGCGGACAGGTGCAGCAGGCGGCCACCGCGAAGGCCCGCGCCGAGGAGGCCCGCAAGGCGCTCCCCGAGGGCGAGGCGGAGGAGACTCCGACGACCGGCGCCTTCGGCCAGAAGCCGGGCGGCTCGGACGCCCCTCCCGCCAACCGCGAGGAGCGCCGCGCGCAGTCCAAGCGCCGCTGAGTCCTCCCGGACGACGCCGACGGCCCCGGTCCCGCAGCAGCGGGGTCCGGGGCCGTCGGCGTTCCTGCGGAGGCTTCGGATCCCCTTAGCGCCCGCCGTCAGGACTCGCCGCGCGCGAGGGCCGGGACGAAGCCGCCGGCGAAGGTGTCGCCGAGACCGATCGTCGTCGGCCGGTCCGTCTCGAGGACGAGCCCGGGGACGCAGCAGGCCTCGAGCGTCGACTCCACCGCTGCGCAGACCGCTTCCGAGCCGGGCTGGGGAGGGAGCCCGCCGACGCGGTCGTAGTCGGCGGCGGTGAAGCCGTCTCCGAGGAGGTAGCGGAGCTCGGTCGCGCCGACTCTCTCGTCACCGACGCCCCGCCGCCCGGGAGCGCTGACCCGCTCCTCACAGCACGGTGATCGCGGTGGCCCGCCAGCGCGCATCCGTGCCCTCGAGCCGGATCGCGACGGCTCGGCTCCGTGCGCGGTGATGCACCAGGACCACTCCCTCGACGACGCCGTCCCGCGGCTCCGTGACGATCACCCGTCCGACCGTGAACGGGACGCGCTGCGCCGTCCGCTTCCGCAGGCTGCGGGCGCGGGCCGCGAGCACGACCCGCTTCTGCAGGTGGTGGTACACCTCGTCGCTCAGCCACCGCGCGATCTGGTCGATCTCTCGCGAGCCCTCGAGGATCTCGATCACGAGGTGCGTGAGGCGGGCGAGCAGGGGCTCCGGATCGGGCAGCTCCGCGCGGGTCGCGGGCTGAGGGGCGAAGAACTCCGCGAGAGTGAGCGGCTCCACGGCCGCCTCGGGGTCGAGGGGGAGGGTGCGGTAGTCGAAGGCGTGGAGGGGAAGGCTCATGCGGCGATCTCCTGGGGCAGGACGAGCTGTTCACGGGTCCGGGTCACCTCTCTGCTCGACGGGCGGGGCGCGCCGGGTCGGCACGCGAGGACGACCTCATCGAAGCAGTCGAGAGATGCTCATGGAGCGCAGATGCGCAGTCTGTGGATAATCGTCGGCCGCCCCGAGCTGTGGACAGCGAGTGCGGCGTGCGCCGCCCGAGCGCGCCCTAGGCTTGGCGGGTGTCGACCCTTAGTGACCTCGTCCTCTCCCACGGCCGATCCGACGAAGCGGACGTCGAATGGCTGCACTTGCTGGTCGGCGACCTGCAGCTGCTCGCCGACCTGGCCTTCGCCGACATCGTGCTCTGGGTGCCCACGGCCGACGACAGCTTCGTCGCCGTCGCCCACGCGCGCCCCAGCAGCGCGGCGACGCTCTTCTACCGCGACTTCGTCGGGCAGAGGATCAAGTCGGAGTGGCGCGCCCAGGTCGTCGAGGCGTTCGAGGCCGCTCGGATCGTCGACACCTCCGCCCCGGACTGGTTCGAGGAGACGCCCACCCGCGTGCGCGCGGTGCCCGTCCTGCGCCGCCTGGGGGCCTCCGACGGCGGGACGACGGACCGCCCCATCGCGGTCGTCACGCGCCACACCAACCTCAGCGAGACGCGCACGCCGAGCCGGCAGGAGCTGACGTTCAACGACTGCGCGAACGACCTCTTCTCGATGATCGCCTCGGGCGACTTCCCCGATCTGGGCGCGCCGACCGGGCCTCGCCGGGGAGCGCCGCGCGCGTCCGACGGCCTGATCCGCCTGGACGTCGACGGCGTCACCACGTTCGCGAGCCCCAACGCCCTCTCGGCGTTCAACCGCATCGGGTTCGCCGACGAGCTCGAGGGGGAGTCGCTCGCCGAGGTCACCACGAAGCTGATCGCCGGCAAGGTCGTCATCGACGAGTCGCTCCCGCTGGTCGTGACCGGCCGGGCGCCGTGGCGCACCGACATCGAGGCCCGCGGAGTGACGGTGTCGCTGCGCGCGATCCCGATCCGCGACCGCGGCGAGCGGGTCGGCGCCGTCGTCCTGTGCCGCGACGTGACGGAGCTGCGCCACCAGGAGCGGGAGCTCATCACCAAGGACGCGACGATCCGCGAGATCCACCACCGCGTCAAGAACAACCTGCAGACCGTGGCCTCGCTGCTGCGGATCCAGGCCAGGCGCACCCACTCCGACCTCGCCCGGGAGGCGCTCACGCAGGCGATGCGCCGCGTCGCCGCCATCGCGGTCGTGCACGACACCCTCTCGGAGGGGCTGAACCAGAACGTCGACTTCGACGCGGTCTTCGACCGGGTGCTGCTGCTGATCGCCGAGGTCGCCTCGACCCACAACACCACGGTGCACCCGAAGCTGACGGGGAGCTTCGGCAACCTCCCCAGCGAGTACGCGACTCCGCTCGCCCTCGCCCTGACCGAGCTGGTCACCAACGCCGTCGAGCACGGCCTGGCCGGACGCGAGGGCGACGTGGAGATCGTCGCCTCGCGCAGCGACGACGAGCTCACGGTGAAGGTGCGCGACACGGGCGTCGGGCTGCCGGAGGGAAAGGTGGGATCGGGCCTGGGCACGCAGATCGTGCGCACGCTCATCCAGGGCGAGCTCGGCGGCACGATCGACTGGCACACGCTGGTCGGGCGCGGCACAGAGGTCACCATCGAGGTGCCGCTGCGGTGGCTGGAGCGCGCCCGCTCCTGAGCCCGGAGACGACGCGACCCCCGCTGCCGAGAGGCGACGGGGGTCGGGATCGTTCGTGCCGCCGAGCGGCTGGTGCGCCTAGGAGGCGCGGCGTGCGCGGGCGGCGCGGCGCTTCAGGGCACGGCGCTCGTCCTCGCTGAGGCCGCCCCACACGCCCGAGTCCTGGCCGGTCTCGAGGGCGTACTGGAGGCAGACCTCGGTGACGGTGCAACGTGCGCACACCGACTTCGCCTTCTCGATCTGGTCCACGGCCGGGCCGGTGTTGCCGACCGGGAAGAAAAGCTCGGGGTCTGCGGTGAGGCAAGCGGCCTTGTCGCGCCAGTCCATGCGGGTGCTCCTTGTGTGAAGGCGTGCGTGGAGGAACCACGCAGTGTTCGGGTGGGATGATCGATCCACGCCGACGATCCCGACCAGTACTCGACCTCCGCGCCCTCACCGGCGCACGCCACGAGGCCCCGTGCTGGAGCGCGGGGTGGATCGGGGTGGTGGACGGGAGGACGCTCGGTTCTTGCCGGTGCACTCGACGCGATGCGCGAGCACTGCGTCGGCCACTCGGCTCCAGTGCTGGTCATCCGGCTCGCCCCCGTGCCTGACGGCGCGGCGGGATCGGATGTTCACATCGGCGGAAACCCACGACCCTGTGAGCGGTGAAACGAACTGGACTAGCCTGTCACGGGGATGAGCCCGAATCAAGAGTCCTGGATGGGATGTGCCTGTGACCGCTGACGCGAACGGGTCCCGCGGACCCCGCCCGGCCGCCTCCCGGCCGCTCGGCCTGGTCGTGCTGATCGCGGTCCTGGCCCTGGAGACGCTCGGCGTCGCGGCCGTCGCAGCGTGGCTGGTGCTCGAGCTGCTGACGACCCGCGCCGACACCGTCGGCGGCGGGATCGCCATCGTCGTCCTCGCGCTGATCGCCGTCTGCTGGGCCGCTGCGACGACGCTCGGAGCCGTGCGACGGCGCGGCTGGATGCGCGCGTCGGCGCTGACGATCCAGCTGGTGATGACGGCCGTGGCGCTCGGCGCCTTCCAGGGCCAGTACGCCGTGCCGGACATCGGCTGGGCGCTGCTGGCGCCGGCCGGGGTGGCCGTCGTCGCGCTGTTCCTCCCGAGCGTGGTCGCCGCCACGCGTCGCGATACGGGCGTGTAGCCGCACGGCTGGCGCGCCGCCGCTCGCGGGTGCGACGCTGGGGCGACCCCCCTCCTCGACACGGAAGCGACGCGCATGGACTCCACCCGACTCGGCTCCAGCGGCCTGCAGATCTCCTCGATCGTCCTCGGCTGCATGAGCTTCGGCGCTCCCGACCGCGGTGCCCACGGCTGGAGCATGGGCGAGGAGGAGTCGCGGACCTTCCTCCGGCGGGCGCTGGAGCTCGGCATCACCGCGTTCGACACGGCGGACGTCTACTCCGACGGCACGAGCGAGGAGTTCGTCGGCCGGGCGCTCGCGGACTTCGCGGTCCGCGAGGAGGTCGTGATCGCCACGAAGGTCCACGGGCGGATGCGCCCCGGCCCCAACGGCGGCGGCCTCTCGCGGCGGCACATCCTCAGCGCGATCGACGACAGCCTCCGGCGACTCGGCACGGACTACGTCGACCTCTACCAGATCCACCGCTGGGACCCCGAGACGCCGATCGAGGAGACGATGGAGACGCTCCACGACGTCGTCCGCTCGGGCAGGGCGCGCTACATCGGCGCCTCGAGCATGTGGGCGTGGCAGTTCGCGAAGGCGCAGTACACCGCGGATCTGGGCGGCTGGACGCGGTTCGTCTCGATGCAGGACCAGTACAACCTGATCCAGCGCGAGGACGAGCGCGAGCTGCACCCCTTCTGCGTCGACCAGGGAGTCGGCGTGATCCCGTGGTCGCCGCTCGCCCGGGGCCGGCTCACCCGCGACTGGGACGAGACCACTGCGCGCACCGAGACCGACGTCTTCGGCGGCACCCTCTACCGCCAGCAGGAGGAGGCCGACCGGCGGACCGTCGCGACCGTCGCACGCATCGCCGAGCAGCGCGGCGTGCCCCGTGCGCAGGTGGCGCTCGCCTGGGTCCGGCAGCAGGAGGCGGTCACCGCTCCGATCGTCGGAGCCACGAAGCTCCACCACCTCGACGACGCGGTCGCGTCGCTGGACGTGGAGCTGACCGCCGACGAGCTGGAGGCGCTGGGCGCCGACTACGCACCGCGGTTCAACGAGGGGTTCTGATCGATGCGCCACCGCTGATCCGCCCGAGCGGTCTCCACTACGCCTCCCCTCGAAGCCGACGGAAGCTCGGATCGGGGGCGGCACGGCGAGGAGTGCCGGGGATCCGCTGGGAGGGATCGTCACCGACGCCGAGGGCCGTCCCCTCGATCGCGCGGACGCCCCCGTCGGACGAGACGGCGACGGACACCGACTGCAGCACCCTGGCGGCGGTGAGCGCCGGAACCGGCGGCGTGCAGCCCGCCAGCGCGGCGGCCACGACCGCGATCGCCGCTCCGGCCGTCGTCCTGCGAGCATTCGAGCGCATCCTGACCACCTCTCGTCGCGACGGGGCACCGGTGGTGCCGCTCATGTCGACATGAGAGCTGCTCGCAGACGATCGGTGTCCGGAGAGCCGGTGGCGCGCGATGACCCGCACCGCGCGCCCGGGGTCAGACGAGCTTCAGCTTCTTGCGGAGCGCCTGCACGTGCCCGGTCGCCCGGACGCCGTACTGCGCGAACTCCAGCGCGCCCTCGGCTCCGACGACGAACGTCGAGCGCAGCACGCCGACGACGGTCTTGCCGTAGAGGCTCTTCTCGCCCCACACCGCGTAGGCGCGGTGCACGGTCATGTCGGGGTCGCTCAGCAGCGGGTAGGCGATGCCCTGGGCGTCGGCCCAGCGGCGCAGAGCCTCCGGCGCGTCCCGCGAGATCCCGAGGACCTCGTAGCCGGAGTCGCGGAGGGACGCCGCGTTGTCGCGGAAGTCGCAGGCCTCCGTGGTGCAGCCGGGGGTGTCGGCCTCGGGGTAGAAGAACAGGATGACGCGCCGTCCGCGGTACTCCGCGAGCGAGACGGGGTCGCCGTCCTGGTTCGGCAGCGTGAACTCCGGAGCGGAGTCGCCGGCGGCGAGGCGCGCCTCGGCGGGGAGGGGGGAGAGATCGGTCATCGTCTGCTTCCGTCGGTCGTGGCGAAGGTGGTCAGGAGGCGCTGGAGCGAGTCGAGGCGCTCCGGTCCGCTGGCGCCCAGCAGGCCGCCGGAGACGGCCTCGATGATCGCGCAGTCGGGGGAGTCGGGCAGGTGCGTGCAGCCGCGCGGGCAGTCCTGAGCGATCACCGCGAGGGTCGTGAAGGCACCGAGGATGTTGTCGGTGTTCACGTGGCCGAGTCCGAAGGAGCGGACGCCGGGGGTGTCGATCACCCAACCGTGCCGGTCGCCTCGCTCGACGCGCAGCGAGACGGTGGAGGAGGAGGTGTGCCGTCCGCGTCCCGTCACGGTGTTGACGCGCCCGATCGCCCGGTGCGCGTCCGGGACGAGCTTGTTCACGAGGGTGGACTTGCCGACTCCGGAGTGCCCGACGACCACGGTCTCGTGGCCGAGGAGGGCGTCGGCGATCTCGTCGACCGGCGGCTCGTCCTGGCTCGAGAGGAACACGCGGAGGTCGAGCCCCTCGAAGTTGCGGAGGAACGGGGCCGGGTCCGCGAGGTCGGTCTTGGTGATGCAGAGCATCGGCGTGATCCCGGCGTCGAAGGCGGCGACCAGGTAGCGGTCGACCAGCCGGGTCCGGGGCTCGGGGTCGGCGGCGGCCACGACGCAGAGCATCTGGTCGGCGTTGGCGACGATCACGCGCTCGATCGCGTCGGTGTCGTCGGCGCTGCGGCGGAGGAGGGTCGACCGCTCGCGGACGCGGACGATGCGGGCGAGCGTCCCCTCGTCGCCGCTGGAGTCCCCGACCACGTCGACGCGGTCGCCGGCCACGATCGCCTGGCGCCGCAACTCGCGGGCCCGGGCGGCCGTGAACTCGTGCTCCTCGGGCGTCCCGTCGCCGATCATCACGGTGTAGCGCCCCCGATCGACGCCGAGCACCATCGCGATCTCGGCGTCCTCGTAGGCGGGCCGGTTCTTGGTCCGGGGTTTCGTGCCTTTCGGATTCGGGCGCACCCGCGCGTCCGACTCGTCGTAGCCGTCGAAGTCGTCGAGAGCACCGTCGGCGTCGAGGCCGCTGTCCGTCCACCACGACACGGGTCAGACCGATCCGGCGAGGGTCGTCCACAGCTCCGGGAACTGCGGGAGGGTCTTCGCGGTCGTCGCGACGTCCTCGATCACCACTCCGGGGACCACGAGGCCGATCAGAGCGCCGGCGTGAGCCATGCGGTGGTCGGAGTAGGTGCGCCAGCGGCCGCCGTGGAGCTCGGCGGGCTCGATGCGCAGACCGTCCTCGAGCTCGGTGACCCGGCCGCCGAGGCCGGTGATCTCGGCGGCGAGGGCGGCGAGGCGGTCCGTCTCGTGGTGGCGGATGTGGCCGATCCCGGTCAGGGTGCTGGGAGTGGAGGCCAGTGCGGCGAGGGCGGCGAGGGCGGGGGCGAGCTCGCCGCCCTCCGACAGGTCGAGGTCCACGCCGAGGATCTCGTCGCCGCCGGTGACCACGAGGTCCTCGCCGTCGCGCTCGACGCGGGCGCCGAACAGAGGCAGGATCCGCTCGAGGTGCGCCCCGACCTGCGTGGTGACGGCCGGCCAGTGGCGCAGCCGGACCCGGCCGCCCGTGACGAGGGCCGCGGCGAGGAACGGCGCGGCGTTCGAGAGGTCGGGCTCGATCAGGACGTCGGCGCCGGCGATGGGCTGCGGCGCGACGGTCCACTCGCCGTCGGCGGGCGTGCCGACCTCGACGCCCCGGGCCGCCAGCGCGGCGACGGTCATGTCGATGTGGGGCCGGGAGGGGACGGCGCTGCCCTCGTGGCGCAGGTGGAGTCCCTCGTCGAAGCGGGCGCCCGCCAGCAGGAGCGCCGAGACGAACTGGCTCGACCGCGAGGCGTCGACGACGACGTCGCCGCCCCGGACGGATCCGGAGCCGTGGACGGTGAAGGGGAGCGCGCCGCGCCCGTCATCGGCGACGTCGACGCCGAGCGCGCGGAGGGAGGCGATGGTCGCCCCCATCGGCCGCTTCGCCGCGTACGCGTCGCCGTCGAAGGTGGTGGGGCCGAGCGCGAGGCCGGCCAGCGGCGGGACGAAGCGCATCACGGTGCCCGCGAGCCCGCAGTCGATCGTGGTCGAGCCGAGCAGCTCCTCCGCGGGCTCCACGACCAGGTCGGCGCCGAAGCCGCCGGTCGAGCCCGACTCCCGGATCGTGGTGCCGAGCGAGCGCAGCGCCTCGATCATCAGGGCGCTGTCGCGGGAGTGCAGCGGCGCCCGCAGCGTGGAGGGCCCGTCGGCCAGAGCCGCGAGCACGAGCTCGCGGTTGGTCAGCGATTTGGAGCCGGGCAGGCCGACCTCGGCGTCGAGAGCGCCGGCCGCGAGGGGTGCGGGCCAGGCGTCGTCGCCGGGGAGCGCACGGGCGTCGCCGTACGGATCGAACTCGGGAGCGGAATAACGCGAGAAGACCATCGGTTGTCAGGATAGTCGGCGCGCAGGGCGTCGTCAGGAGCGTGACGGAGGCGGAGCATGACGGCAGCACCCCCGGTCCTCCCCAGCAGCAGGCCCGTCGCCCGGAGGCGCCCTCGGGCAGCAACCCCGGTCGTCCGCCGCGCCGCCGCTCTAGAATCGCTCGTGATGACTCGCGACGACGAACCCCGCACCACCCCCGCCGACGAGGCTCCCGAGCCCGCCGACGCGGAGCAGACGATCGTGGAGACCGTCGAGGAGTCGCTGGACGACGCCCCGGTCGAGGCTCCCGTGGATCTCCGCTCCCTCTTCGAGCAGCAGGCGCTGCCCTTCATCGACCAGCTCTACGCTGCCGGTCTGCGGATGACGAAGAACCCCTCCGACGCGCAGGACCTCGTGCAGGAGACGTTCGCCAAGGCCTTCGGCGCGTTCCGCCAGTTCGAGCAGGGCACCAACCTGAAGGCCTGGCTCTACCGCATCCTCACGAACACGTTCATCAACTCGTACCGCAAGAAGCAGCGCGAGCCCTACCAGAGCGCGATCGACGAGCTCGAGGACTGGCAGCTGGGCGGCGCCGAGTCGACCACGGCCACCTCCAGCCGCTCGGCCGAGGCGGAGGCGATCGACCACCTCCCCGACACCGCGGTGAAGGAGGCGCTCCAGGCGATCCCGGAGGACTTCCGGCTCGCCGTCTACTTCGCCGATGTCGAAGGATTCTCCTACCAGGAGATCGCGGACATCATGAAGACCCCCGTCGGGACCGTCATGAGCCGGCTGCACCGCGGCCGGCGCATGCTGCGCGAACGACTCACCGACTACGCACGCGAGCGCGGATTCCGCGCCGCATTCACTTCCGGGAGCACGAAATGACCGACAGCGGCTGCACGAAGGCGAAGGCCGAGCTCGAGGAGTACCTCCACAACGAGCTGTGCAAGGAGGATTCCGCCGACATCCGCGAGCACATGGCGGGATGCGTGGACTGCGCCGACGAGGCGAAGGTCGGCGTGGTGCTGACGGTCGCCGTGCAGCGCGCGTGCAAGGAGACGGCGCCGGAGGACCTCCGCGCCCAGGTTCTCGGCATGCTCCGCGACGAGCACGCCGCGCACTCCCAGACGCCCGCCCGCCTCTAGGCGCAGCACGACCCGGGGAGCCCCGGCCCGACGAGGAGTCCCGCGCACCGCGGGCCCCTCGAGGGGCCGGGGCTCCGTCGTGTCCGGCGGCCTCCTGGCCGCCGACGCGCACAGCGGGAGCGCTGCTGCAGCTCCCGCAGGCCTGCGGTCCGGCACGGTCCCCCCGCAACGCGTCGGGCCCGCCGGAACACGAGGTTCCGACGGGCCCGACCGCGTCGCGAGGACCGCGGGTCAGCGGGTGAGCGCCCGCGACAGCAGGTCGGCCTGCTCGGAGGCGTGCCGCTTGGCCGAGCCCGCCGCGGGGGAGGCCGCGGACGGCCGCGAGACGACCCGCATGGACCGGCCCAGCTTCGGAGCGACCTCGAGGGCCATGAACGGCCAGGCGCCCTGGTTCTCGGGCTCGTCCTGCACCCAGACGAGCTCCGCGTCCGGGTAGCGCTCGGCGATGCCGCGCAGCTCCTCGATCGGCGCCGGGTAGTACTGCTCGACCCGGACCAGCGCGATGCCGTCGTCGGGCTTCTTCTCGAGCTCGGCCTTGAGGTCGTAGTGGACCTTGCCGGCGTGGAGCAGGACGCGCTTCACGGCGGAGGCG
Organism: Rathayibacter sp. AY1B6; assembly: GCF_002932755.1. NCBI lineage: Bacteria > Bacillati > Actinomycetota > Actinomycetes > Micrococcales > Microbacteriaceae > Rathayibacter > Rathayibacter sp. AY1B6. The sequence goes on along the minus strand of NZ_PSWL01000001.1, from coordinate 41,692 downwards.
TCCTGGATCCGCGCGTCGTCGATCACCGGCTCGAAGCGGCCCGAGGTGAAGTCCTCGACCGGGCTCGAGGCTCCGCGCAGGCGCAGCATCGCCTTCGGGGTGAAGACGATCAGCGGGCGGCGCGGCCGGGAGTAGGCCTGTCGACGCAGCAGGTGGAAGTAGGACGCCGGGGTCGACGGGCGCGCGACGGTCATGTTCCGCTCCGCGCACATCTGCAGGTAGCGCTCGATCCGCGCCGACGAGTGGTCGGGGCCCTGGCCCTCGTAGCCGTGCGGGAGCAGGAGCACGAGCGACGAGCGCTGGCCCCACTTCTGCTCGGCGGAGGAGATGAACTCGTCGATCACGATCTGGGCGCCGTTCGCGAAGTCGCCGAACTGCGCCTCCCACAGCACGAGCGAGTCGGGCCGCTCGACCGAGTAGCCGTACTCGAACGCCATCGCCGCGTACTCCGAGAGCAGCGAGTCGTAGATCCACAGCCGGGCCTGCTGCTCGGACAGGTTCATCAGCGGCAGCCACTCCTGGCCGTTCTCGCGGTCGTGGAGGACCGCGTGGCGCTGGACGAACGTCCCGCGGCGCGTGTCCTGGCCGACGAGGCGCACCGGGGTGTCCTCGAGCAGGAGGGAGCCGAGCGCGAGCAGCTCGCCGAAGGCCCAGTCGATGGAGCCGGAACGGCTCATCTCCTGCCGCTTCGCCAGCAGCTGCTGGAGCTTGGGGTGCACGGTGAAGCCCTCGGGCGGAGTGGTGAACGCGTCGCCGATGCGGGTGACGACCTCGTTCTTCACTCCGGTCGCCTCCGGCTCGCCCGGATAGTCCTCGCCCTGCTGCGCATCGGGCAGCTCGAGGTCGGCCACGGAGTCGCCGTCGGCGCTGATCACGGGGATCGCACCCGTCTGCGCCGCGTGGGTCTCGGCGAAGGCGCGCTCCAGGCGGTCCTGGAAGTCCTGGTGCGCCCGGTCGTACTCCTCCTCGGTGATGTCGCCGCGACCGACGAGCGCCTCGGTGTACAGCTTGCGCACCGAGCGCTTGGCCTCGATCAGGCTGTACATCAGCGGCTGGGTCATCGAGGGGTCGTCGCCCTCGTTGTGCCCGCGCCGGCGGTAGCAGATCAGGTCGATGACCACGTCGCGGTTGAACCGCTGGCGGTACTCGAACGCGAGCTGGCCGACGTGCACGACGGCCTCGGGGTCGTCGCCGTTCACGTGGAAGATCGGCGCCTGGATCGTCTTCGCCATGTCGGTCGAGTAGATCGAGGTGCGGGCCTCGTGAGGGGGAGTCGTGAATCCGACCTGGTTGTTGATGTTGATGTGGATCGTGCCGCCGGTGCGGTACGCGCGCAGCTGCGACATCTGCAGGGTCTCGACCACCACGCCCTGGCCCGCCATCGCGGCGTCGCCGTGGACGAGGATCGGCAGCGTGGTGAAGGTGCCGATGGGCTTGCGGTCCTGCTTGGCGCGGACGATGCCCTCGAGCACGCCGTTCACGGCCTCGAGGTGCGAGGGGTTCGCCGCCAGGTAGACGGGGATCTCCTCGCCCGCGGCACCGCGGAACGTGCCCTCGGTGCCGAGGTGGTACTTCACGTCTCCGGAGCCCTGGACCGTGCGCGGGTCCTGGGTGCCCTCGAACTCGCGGAAGATCTGGCCGTAGGTCTTGCCGGCGATGTTGGTCAGCACGTTCAGGCGGCCGCGGTGGGCCATGCCGATCGCGACCTCGTCGAGGTGCTCGTCGGCCGCACCCTGCAGGACGGCGTCGAGCAGCGCGATGAGCGACTCCCCGCCCTCGAGCGAGAAGCGCTTCTGGCCCACGTACTTGGTCTGCAGGAAGGTCTCGAAGGCCTCGGCCTCGTTGAGCTTGCCGAGGATGCGCAGCTGCTCGTCGTGGCCCGGCTTCTCGTAGCCGCGCTCGAGCTTCTGCTGCATCCAGGCGCGCTGCTCCGGGTCCTGGATGTGCATGTACTCGACGCCGACGGTGCGGCAGTACGAGTCGCGGAGGATCCCGAGGATGTCGCGCAGCTTGAGCTGGCGCTTGCCGCCGAAGCCGTCCGTGACGAACTCGCGGTCGAGGTCCCAGAAGGTGAGTCCGTGGCTCTCGATGGCGAGGTCGGGGTGCGAGCGCTGCACGTACTCCAGCGGGTCGACGTCGGCCATCAGATGCCCGCGGACGCGGAACGAGTTGATGAGCTCCTGCACGCGGGCGGTCTTGGAGACGCGCTCGGCGAGGTCGACGGCGATGTCCGTGGACCAGTGGATCGGGTCGTAGGGGATGCGCAGCGCGGCGAAGATGTCCTCGTAGAAGCCGCGGCCGCCGAGCAGGAGCTCGTGCACGATCTTGAGGAACTCGCCCGAGCCGGCGCCCTGGATGACGCGGTGGTCGTAGGTCGAGGTCAGGGTGATGGTCTTGCCGATGCCCAGCTCGACCAGCGTCTTCTCGGACGCGCCCTGGAACTCCGCCGGGTACTCGAGGGCGCCGGCGCCGATGATGCAGCCCTGGCCCTTCATCAGGCGGGGGACGGAGTGGACCGTGCCGATCCCGCCGGGGTTCGTCAGCGAGAGAGTGGTGCCCGCGAAGTCGCCGGCGACCAGCTTGTTGCCGCGCGCGCGCTTGACCAGGTCCTCGTAGGCCGAGAGGTAGGCGGTGAAGCTCAGCGTGTCGGCGCGCTTGATGCTCGGCACGAGCAGCGCGCGGGTGCCGTCGGGCTTGGGCATGTCGATCGCGATGCCGAGGTTGACGTGCGCCGGGGCGACGACGGCGGGCTTGCCGTCGACCTCGTCGTAGAACACGTTCTGGCTCGGGAAGTCCTTGAGCGCGCGGATGAGCGCCCAGCCGATCAGGTGCGTGAACGAGACCTTGCCGCCGCGGGTGCGGCGCAGGTGGTTGTTGATGACGATGCGGTTGTCGATCATCAGCTTCGCCGGGATCGTGCGGACGCTCGTCGCGGTGGGGATGCTGAGGCTGGCGTCCATGTTGGTCGCGAGGCTCTTCGCCATGCCGCGGAGCGGGGTGACGACGTCCTCGTCCGGCGTCGACTCCTCGGCGGAGGGCCTGCTCACCGGAGCGTCGGCCGGGATCGGCTGCGCCTTCGGCTGCTTCGACGTGGTGCGGGAGGCGGGGGTCGACTCGGAGGAGGAGGCCGCGGCGGGATGGGTCACGGCGCCTCCGCCGCTCGACGAGACGCGCTCGGCGGCAGCGGCGGGCTTCGAGGGGGCGGGCGCGGGGGCCGCGGCGGCGGCCGGAGCCGGAGCGTCCTTGCCGGAGTTCGCGAGCTGGGCGCCGTAGCGCTCCAGGATGGGCCACCAGGACTCGTCCACCGAGGCGCGGTCGGCGCTGTACTGCTCGTACAGCTCCTCCACGAGCCACTCGTTGGCTCCGAAGTCCTCCGCGCCCTGCTCTGTTCCTGCTCCGGTCAACTGGCTCGACACAGCCGATCGCCCACTCTCTCCGTTGATTCGTCCTCGATCATCCGGACGGGCCCGTCGCATCCCTCGGCGCCTGCCACCGCGGCGGAGGAGTCCGTCCTCGCACCAGCGGGAACCGGTGCCGTCGCCTGGTCCCGTCCCGGTCGCCAAGCCTAGCCCCGTTCCCTGCACGGCCGACCCGGGGCCGCGCCGGAGTAGCGTCTCCCCCATGCGTTTCTCCGGCGGAACACCCTCAGGCGACCTCACCTACTCGGACGTCTTCCTCGTCCCCGGCCGCTCGTCGGTGACGAGCCGCCTCGACGTCTCGCTCGCCCCGGGCGACGGCACCGGGGCGACGATCCCCGTCGTCTCCTCCAACATGAACTCGGTCACCGGTCAGCGCCTCGCGGCGACGCTCGCGCGCCGGGGCGGCCTCGGCGTGCTCCCGCAGGACATGCCCCTTCAGGCGCTGGACGCCGCGATCCGCTGGGTGAAGCGCCAGCCGGTCGCCTTCTCCGGCGCCCTCACCGCCTCTCCGGCGACGACCGTGGAGGAGGCGCTGCGCATCCTGCCCGCCGTCGCCGGCCACGGCTTCGTGGTGCAGGAGGAGGGCGCCGCGATCCTCGGCTGCGTCCCGGCCTCGCGCCTGGCGACCGCGCTGCCGGACGCGCGCCTGGGCGACCTGGTGCACTCCGCCACCCCCTCGATCGACGCCGACGACGTGCCCACCGGGCGGGCCGCCTTCGACCTCATGGTCGCCGCCGACCTCGACTTCGCCCCGGTGCTGCACCACGGCGCCCTGGTCGGCACGCTGTCGCGCACCGGCGCCCTCCGCTCCACCGTCTACGACCCGGCGCTCGACGCGGACGGGCGTCTGCGGGTCGCGGCGGCGGTCGGCATCAACGGCGACGTCGAGGCGAAGGCGCGCGCGCTCGTCTCCGCGGGCGTCGACGTCCTCGTCCTCGACACCGCGCACGGCCACCAGGAGGGGATGCTCCGGGCGCTGCGGACGGTCTCCGCGCTCGATCTCGGAGTGCCGATCGCGGCGGGCAACGTCGTCACGGCCGACGCGGTGCACGACCTCGTCGACGCGGGAGCGGACATCCTCAAGGTCGGCGTGGGCCCCGGCGCGATGTGCACCACCCGGATGATGACCGCGGTCGGCCGCCCGCAGTTCTCGGCCGTCCTCGAGACGGCCGAGCGCGCGCACGAGCTGGGCGCCCACGTCTGGGCCGACGGCGGCGTGCGCTACCCGCGCGACGTCGCCCTCGCGCTGGCCGCGGGCGCCGCCTCCGTGATGATCGGCTCCTGGTTCGCCGGCACGATCGAGGCGCCGGGGGAGCTGCGCAGCGACGCGGCCGGCCGGGTCTACAAGGAGAGCTGGGGCATGGCCTCGGCCAAGGCGGTGCAGGAGCGGTTCGACCGCCTCGACGCCTACGAGTTGGCCCGCAAGCGCCTCTTCGCCGAGGGCATCTCCTCCTCCACCATCTACCTCGACCCGCTGCGGCCCTCGGTCGAGGACCTGCTCGACATGATCACCTCGGGGGTCCGCTCGTCCTTCACCTACGCCGGCGCCCGGAGCGTGGCCGACTTCCACGAGCGGGCGCACGTGGGCCTGCAGTCGGCGGCGGGCTACGAGGAGGGCAAGGCGCTGCCGGTCAGCTGGTGAGCGGGCGCCGCGTGCTAGAACCGAGCCCATGACCATCGTCGACAACGCCGTGTACGTCGACGGCCGCCGCATCCGGAACCCCGACTCGCTCGAGGACACCTTCGAGCTGATGCGCGACGAGCACGGCATGGCCTGGATCGGCCTCTACCGCCCGACGCGCGAGGAGGTCGAGGCGGTCGCCGAGGAGTTCGGACTCCACCCGCTCGCGGTCGAGGACGCGCTGAGCGGGCACCAGCGGGCCAAGCTCGAGCGCTACGACGACGGGCTCTTCGTGGTGCTGCGGCCGGCGCGCTACGCGGACGCCGCCGAGACCGTCGTCTTCGGCGAGCTGCACGTCTTCGTCGGCCCCGACTTCGTGGTCACCATCCGGCACGCCGACTCCCCGGACCTGGCCCGCGTGCGCCGCCGGCTGGAGGAGGATCCGGCCCTCCTCGCTCGGGGGCCCGAAGCGGTGCTCTACGCGATCCTCGACCAGGTCGTCGACGAGTACGCGCCGGTGGTGTTCGGCGTCCAGGGCGACGTGGACGAGATCGAGGACCAGCTCTTCGGCGACGACTCGGACGACGGGCTCTCGGAGCGCATCTACCGGCTCTCGCGCGAGGTCATCCACTTCCAGCGCTCGGTGCAGCCGCTGACCGCCCTGCTGCACGAGCTGCTGCAGGAGTCGACGCCCGTGGAGGGGGAGCCCTCGCCCTCGCCGGAGCGGATCGAGCTGCGCCGCTCCCTCCGGGACGTGCTCGACCACACCATCCGCGTGACGGAGGCGGTCGACTCCCTGCGCGCGATCCTCGACAAGGCGCTCACGGTGCACTCGACGCTCGTCTCGCGCCGGCAGACCGAGACCGGGCTCGCCCAGAACGACGTGGTCCGCAAGATCTCCTCGTGGGCGGCGATCCTCTTCGCTCCGACGCTGGTGGCCGGCATCTACGGGATGAACTTCGACGACATGCCGGAGCTGCACTGGCGGCTCGGCTACCCCTGGGCGCTGGGCCTGATGGTGCTGTTCGGCTTCGCGCTCTACGCGGTGTTCAAGCGGAAGAAGTGGCTCTGAGCCGCCGCGTCGGAGCACGCCCGACGGGGCTCCGCGGCGGGTAGACTCGGCGCCACAATGGACGACCCTCCCTCTGCGCATCCGGACCGTTCCGCTCGCTGCCGTGCTCCTCGGACTCCCGCTCGCCGCTCCGGTGCCGCCGCTCCGCCGGCCCGCACCGTCCGGCCCTCCTCGCACCTCCCTCTCGTGACCGGGGGCGCCCACCGTGGGAACTGAGTGGCTCCTCCTCGGGGTCGGCCTGCTGCTGACCCTGGGAACCGGCGTCTTCGTCGCCAGCGAGTTCGCGCTGGTGAACCTCGACCGGGCCGACCTCGAAGCCCGTCGCGACCGCGGCGAGACGCGCCTGGGCATGACGATCGCCGCCCTGCGCGTCACCTCCACGCACCTCTCGAGCGCGCAGCTGGGCATCACCCTCACGACGCTGCTCACCGGCTACACGATGGAGCCCGCCCTCTCGACGCTGCTCCAGGAGCCGTTCAGCGGACTCGGAATCCCGGAGGAGGCGCTCGCGCCGGTGATGACGGTGGTCGCCATCGTCATCGCGACCCTGCTGTCGATGATCCTCGGCGAGCTGGTCCCCAAGAACTTCGCCCTCGCCCTGCCGCGGGCGACCGCGAAGCTCGTCGTGCCGCTGCAGACCGCGTTCACGACGGTGTTCCGCCCGGCCGTCGCCCTGCTGAACGGCAGCGCGAACGCCCTGCTGCGCCTGGTCGGCATCGAGCCGAAGGAGGAGCTCTCGGGCGCCCGCAGCGCCGAGGAGCTCTCGAGCCTCGTGCGCCACTCCGCCAGCGCCGGACTGCTCGAGGAGGACACGGCCGACCTGCTCGGGCGCACCCTCCGCTTCTCCGCCCTCACCGCGGGCGACGTGATGACGCCGCGCCTGCGCCTGTCGACGGTCGAGCGCGCGAGCACCGCGCAGGACGTGCTCGACCTCGCCCGCACCACCGGGTTCTCGCGCTTCCCGATCACGGACGACGACATCGACGACATCGTCGGAGTCGTGCACGTCAAGCAGGCCGTCGCGGTGCCCCGCGGCAAGAGGTCCGACGTGCCCGTCACGGCGCTGCGCTCCGAGCCGCTCCGCGTCCCCGAGACCATGAAGCTCGACGTGCTGCTCACGGAGCTGCGCGGACGCGGCTTCCAGCTCGCGGTCGTCGTCGACGAGTACGGCGGGACGGCGGGCGTCGCCACGCTCGAGGACCTGGTCGAGGAGCTGGTCGGCGAGGTCGCCGACGAGCACGACCGCTCCCGGGCCGACGTCGTGAAGCTCCCCGGCTCCACCACCTTCCCCGGCATGCTCCGCCCCGACGAGGTCCTCGACCGCGCCGGCGTGCACATCCCCGAGGAGGGCCCCTACGAGACGGTCGCCGGATTCGTGATGAGCGAGCTCGGCCGCCTCCCCGCCGTCGGCGACCGGGTCGACGTCGAGGGCGGCTCGCTGCGCGTCGAGCGCCTGGACGGCCGCCGCATCGACCGCCTCCGCTTCACGCCCGACCCCGACGCGGATCCCGACGGGATCCCCGACCCGCTCGCCGACGTCGCCCGCGGGCACCGCGGCCGGAAGGAGTCCGACGATGAGTGACTGGGCCGGAATCGCCTGGCTCGTGGTGCTCCTCGCCGCGAACGCCTTCTTCGTCGGAGCGGAGTTCGCGGTCATCTCCGCGCGCCGCTCCCAGATCGAGCCCCTCGCGGAGAGCGGACGCCGCAGCGCGATCACCGCGCTCGCCGCGATGGAGCACGCCACCCTGATGCTCGCGACCACGCAGCTGGGCATCACCGTCTGCTCGCTGCTGATCCTCAACGTGAGCGAGCCGGCGATCCACCACCTGCTCGAGGTACCGCTGCACGCCGTCGGCGTCCCCGACGAGCTCTCCGGCACCGTCGCCTTCGTCATCACGCTGCTGATCGTGTCGTTCCTGCACGTGGTGCTCGGCGAGATGGTCCCCAAGAACATCTCGTTCTCGATGCCCGACCGCGCCGTGCTCCTCCTGGCGCCGCCGCTCGTCGCCATCGCCCGGGTCCTCCGCCCGATCATCGTCGCCCTCAACGCGATCTCGAACGGCGTGCTCCGCCTCTTCCAGGTGGAGCCCAAGGACGAGGCGAACAGCACCTTCACGCTCGAGGAGGTGCAGACGATCGTCGACCAGTCCACCCGCGAGGGCACCCTCCGCGACTCGACCGGGACCCTCCTCGCCGCGTTCGAGTTCACCGAGAAGAAGGTCCACGACGTGGCCCTGCCCCTCGACGGGATCGTCAGCCTCCCCAGCGGAGCGACCCCCGCCGACGTCGAGCGCGCCGTCGCCAAGCACGGCTTCTCGCGCTACGTGATCCTCGGCGAGGACGGCACCCCCGAGGGCTACATCCACCTCAAGGACGTCCTCGACCTCGACGGCGACACGGAGGGCGCCAAGTTCCGCCTCCCCGTCCCCGCCAAGCGCATCCGCCAGCTCGCCTCGATCTTCGAGGCCACCGACCTCGAGGACGCCCTCGCGATCATGCGGCGCACCGGCGCCCACCTCGCGCGGGCGTTCGACGAGCAGGGCCGCGCCACGGGAGTGCTGTTCCTCGAGGACATCATCGAGGAGCTCGTCGGCGAAGTCGACGACGCCACCCGCCGCTAGGCGCGGGCGCTGGAGGGGGCATTCGCGGCGTTGTCGTCGGGCGCGATACCGCCGGTATCGCTTCCTCCTCCGCCTTGCGACTGCCCCCTCCAGCACCCGCGCCACTCTGGAGCACGGGGGAGGGGGGGTGCGGCTGCGCCGGCACGGCGGGAGGGAGTGCGCGGACGGGGCGGGATCGCGGCGGGGCGTCCGGAGGGCGACGTAGGGTGGCGGGATGGGTGAGCGGGTCGGGACGGCGGAGGCGGCGCGGAGCATCAGGGTGCCGCGGGAGGACGACGACAAGTACACGCGCGGAGTGCTGGGGATCGCGACCGGGTCGGAGCGGTACCCGGGTGCGGCGGTGCTCGGCGTCGAGGCGGCGGTGCGGACGGGAGTCGGCATGGTCCGCTACTCCGGACCGGAGCGGCCCTCGGGCCTGGTGCTCGCCCGGCGGCCGGAGGTCGTGACCGCGGTGGGACGCGTGCAGGCCTGGCTCCTCGGCTCCGGCACCAGCGCCGAGGACCGCAGCGACGAGGAGCGTCGCACCCTGATCGAGCAGCTGCACTCGGGAGTCCCGGTGGTGCTCGACGCGGGAGCGCTCGACCTGATCGACGAGGCCGCCGGCCCGGTCGTCATCACGCCGCACTACCGCGAGCTCGCCGGAGTGCTCGGCCGAGCGGGCCTGGACGCGGGCGCCGCGACGATCGCGGAGGCCCCGGGGGAGTGGGCGCGCCGGGCGGCGGACCGCCTCGGAGTCTGCGTCCTCCTCAAGGGCGGGACCACGCACGTCGCCGCGGGCTCCGTCGAGCTCGAGGTCTCCGGATCCACGCCCTGGCTGGCGACCGCGGGCAGCGGCGACGTCCTGGGCGGGGTGCTCGGCGCCCTCCTCGCCGGTCGAGCCGCGGACGCCGAGGCGGCCGGGGAGACCCTGACCGCGGAGGATCTCGCCCCCCTGGCCGCCGCGGCCGCCGTCCTGCACGCGGAGGCCGGACGGAGCGCCTCCGCCGGCGGCCCGATCGCCGCGCTCGACATCGCCGAGCACCTGGCCGGAGTGGTCGCCGCACTCCTGCGCTGACACGCCCGTCGGACGAGCCCTGAACCGAACCGGGACCGCCGCCGTTGTCCTGGAGGAAGCGACGCCCGCGGCCCGGCTCACCGGCCCCGCACCGCCGCCTCATCGGCTGCTCGAAGCGAGCACCACTACCGTCGGATCCGCCGCGTCCGCCTTGACCAGGAGAACAGACATGACCGCGAAGACCACGACTCCCGCCCGCTACGCCCTGACCCTCCTCGCCGGCGCCGGCACCCTCGCCGCGCTCGCCGCCTGCTCCAGCACCACCACGACCGGGAGCGACGCCGCCGACGCGGCGACCACCACCGCTCCGAGCACCGCCACCAGCTCCGCCCCCGAGGCCACCGGCGCCGCGTCCTCCGCCGCGAGCGGCAGCAGCTACGCCGACGGCACCTACGAGGCAGAGGGCGCCTACACCTCGCCCGGAGGGAACGAGACGGTGGGCGTCTCGCTGACCCTCGCCGACGGCGTCGTCACCGACGTGACCGTGACCCCGGAGTCCGAGAACCCCACCGGCCAGCAGTACCAGTCGCGCTTCGCGGGCGGCATCGCGGGCGAGGTCGTCGGCAAGCAGCTCGACGAGCTGAAGGTCTCCAAGGTGTCGGGGTCCTCCCTCACCTCCGGCGGCTTCAACGACGCCGTCGAGACCATCAAGGCCGATGCCACGGCCTGACGCCCCGACGGTCCTCGGCCACGCATGGCGGTTCGACGCGATCGGCACCGGCTGGCAGATCGACACCGCCGAGCGGCTCGGGCCCTCCCGCCGCGCGCGGGTCGAGACGCGGATCGCGGAGTACGACCGCACCTGGTCGCGGTTCCGCGACGACTCCGCCGTCTCGCAGCTGCGGGTCGGCGGCGAGCGCGTCTTCCCCGACGAGGCGGTCGATCTCTTCGCGCTGTACGACGTCCTCGACGAGCTGACCGGCGGGGCGGTCACCCCCTTCGTCGGCGGCCCGCTCGAGCAACTCGGCTACGACTCCGCGTACACCCTCGTCCCGCGCGGACCCGCGGTCCCCGCTCCCTCCTGGGCCTCAGCCCGTCGCGGGGCGGCGGGACTGCGGGTCGAGCCGGGCACCGTCGTCGACGTCGGCGCTGCGGGCAAGGGCCAGCTCGTCGACCTCGTCCTCGAGGAGCTCGCCGGAGCCGGGCCCGCCCTCGTCGACGCGAGCGGCGACCTCCGGGGCATCGGAGCCGGACCCGTCCGGGTCGGCCTCGAGCACCCGTGGGACCCGAGCAGCGCACTGGGAGTGGCGGTGCCCGGCGAGCGCGCGCTCTGCGGCTCGGCGAGCAACCGCCGCGCCTGGGGCAGCGGCCTCCACCACGTCCTCGACGGGCGGACCGGCGCTCCGGTCGAGAGCATCGTCGCCGCCTGGGCGGTGGCCGACACGGCCCTCGTCGCCGACGGGCTCGCGACAGCGCTGTTCGTCTGCCCGCCCGAGATCCTCGCCGAGCGCTTCGACTTCGAGTTCGTCCGCGTCCGCAGCGACGGCACCCTCCACTACTCGCCTTCCTTCCCCGGAGAGGTCTTCCGATGATCGGCACCTTCGACCGCGCCCTCGGCCGCGTCACCACCTACCGGCTGGTCTGGATGACGCTCGCCGCGCTCCTGCTCGTCGCCGTCGGCTTCGCCGCAGCCGGCCTGATCTTCTCGACGCCGCTCGAGATCCTCGGCACGACGCTGGTCGCCGTCGCCTCGACGGCCCTGGTCAGCGCGGTCCTCGCGAGGCTGTTCCGGAGCCGCGCGCACCTGGAGTCCTCGCTCGTCACCGGTCTGCTGATCGCCTGCCTGCTCTTCCCGACGGCGGATCCCCGGGGGCTCGCCGTGATCGCGCTCGTCGGCGCGATCGCCGCTGCGTCCAAGTACGTCCTCGCCTGGCGGGGCCGCCACCTCTTCAACCCGGCCGCGGTCGCCGTGCTGATCATCGGCTTCACCGGACTCAACGCCGGAGCCTGGTGGATCGCCAGTGGCGCGATCTGGCCGTTCGTCGTCGTGGGCTCCCTCCTGATCGTGGCGCGGGTCCGCCGCTGGGCGGTCTTCGCCGTCTTCGTGCTCGTCGCGGGCGGAGTCTCGGTGCAGCAGGCAGTGCAGAACGGCCAGGACCTCGGAGCCGCGGCGGCCCTGGTCCTCACGGCCTACCCGTTCGTCTTCGCGGGCGCCTTCATGCTGACGGAGCCGCTCACGCTCGCGCCGCGCCGCTCGCAGCAGCTGATCATCGCGGTCGTCGCAGCGCTCGTGGCGAGCGTCCCGTTCCACGTCGGCGTGATCTCCGCCACCCCGGAGCTGGGCCTCGTGGTCGGCAACGCCCTCGCCTTCGCCTTCGCGTTCCGCCAGCGCCGCCGGCACACGCTCGAGCTCGCCTCGACCCGCGTGCTGACGCCGGGCATCGCGGAGTACCGCTTCCGCTCCCGCTCGCCGCTGACCTTCGAGCCCGGTCAGTGGCTCGAGCTCGACCTGCCGCACCGCGCCGACAGCCGGGGCAGCCGACGCACCTTCTCGGTCTCCTCCGCTCCGTCCGACGGCGAGATCGCGATCGCCCTGCGGATGCCGGAGAAGGCGAGCAGCTTCAAGCGCGCCCTCGCCGCGCTGGAGCCCGGCGACTCGCTCCGGGCGACGAGCGTCGGCGGCGACTTCGTCCTGCCGGACGACGCCTCCGTGCCGCTGCTGCTGGTGGCGGGCGGCATCGGGATCACCCCGTTCGCCAGCCAGCTGCGCTCGCTCGCCGACGGTCCGCGGCGCGACGTCGTCGTCGTGGTCGCCGCACCGAGCCTCGCCGACGTCGCCTACCGCGACCTGCTGCAGGAGTCGGGTGCCCGGGTCGTGCTCTGCTCGAAGGAGGCGCCGACCGAGCTGCCTGCAGGGTGGTCGCACGTGACCGGACGACTGAGCGCCGAGCTGCTCGCGGACGCGGTGCCCGACGCCGGACGGCGGGTGGGCTACGTCTCCGGGTCGCCGTCGTTCGTCGACTCGGTCCGCGGCGCCCTGCGCGGTGCCGGGGCGAAGCGGATCCGCACCGACGCGTTCGCCGGGTACTGAGGATCCGCGGGCACTGAGGATCCGCGGGCACTGAGGGTCCGCCGGGTACCGACTCCCGCCGGGGTGCTGATGCCCGACGGGAGCGGCGCTCTCAGGCGGGCTCAGGTGCTGCCAGGGTCCCGTTCAGCGGCCCCTCTACAATGACGCGGTGCCGTCCTCCCCTCCTCGAGCGTCCTCCCGCCCCCTCGCGCGGCTGCGCGAGAACCGCGACTCCGTCGCCGTGCTCTGGGGCGCCTTCGCGCTGGTGCACGTGGTGCTCTCCCTCCTGGCGCTGTTCGCTCCGGGTCTGCCGATGGGCGACGTCAGCATCGTCTACAAGGAGTGGATGAGGACCGCCGTCGAGGGCGGCGGCATCGCCGGGATCGACACGGGCTGGGTCTACCCGATCCTCGCCTGGGGCCCGATCGCCGCCTCCTGGCTCTTCGGCTCGGCCGGCTACGACCTGATGTGGCTCGTCCTCGTCGCGATCGCCGACGCCGCCGCCTTCGCCCTGCTGCTGCGCGGCCGGTCGGCACCGCGCCTCGCCGCGGCGCGCTGGTGGCTGCTGTTCCTCGTCCTCCTCGGGCCGATCGCGATCGGCCGCATCGACGCCTTCACCGCGCCGCCGGCCATCGCCGGGATGCTCTGGGCGGCGACCCGTCCGGGCGTCGCGGCACTCCTGCTGACCGTCGCCACCTGGATCAAGGTGTGGCCTGCCGCGATCCTCGCCGCCGCCGTGCTGGTCCTGCGCGGACGACTCCGGATGATCCTCGTCCCCGCCGTCGCCTCCGTGATCATCGTGCTCGCGGTCGTCCTCGTCGGCGGCGGGGACCAGGTCTTCAGCTTCGTCACCGATCAGACGGATCGGGGCCTCCAGATCGAGGCCGTCGTGAGCACCCCCTGGATGTGGCTGTCGGTCCTCCCGGGATCGGGGAGCTACGTCTACTACGCCGCCGACATCAACACCTTCGAGATGCACGGCCCCGGCACCGAGACCGCCGCGAGCCTGATGACCCCGCTGCTCGCTCTGGCCATGCTCGGCGTGGCCCTGCTGGGTGCCCGTGCTCTCGCCCGTCGGGCGGACCCCGCCAGGCTGTTCCCGCTGCTCGCGCTGACCTTCGTGGTCGTGTTCATCGACACCAACAAGGTGCTCTCGCCGCAGTACATCGTGTGGCTCGCGCCGCCCGTCATCGCCGGGCTGATCGCGTGCCGCGACGGCGCGTTCGACCGGCCCGCCAAGCTGACGCTCGTCACCGCTGCTCTGACCCAGGTGGTCTACCCGTACCTCTACCTCTTCCTCCTCTGGTCGCACTGGTGGATGGTGCTCGTGCTGACGGTGCGGAACGTCCTGCTCGTGGTGCTGCTCGGCTGGCTGCTGCGCGAGCTGTGGCGGATGGGGACGGCGCGGGTCGTCGCATCCGGCGTCACGACTCCCGCATCGTCGCTGACCGGGGAGACCCGCCTGGCGCCCCAGGGCTCGTAGGCTCGGAGGGCGCGGGGCCGGCACGCGGCACGCGCAGTCAAGGAGGCTCCCATGCTCGTCGCATTCTCGGTCGCACCGTCCGGGGGCGAGGCGCCCGACGCGTCCGTCCACGACGCGGTCGCCGCCGCCGTCCGCATCGTCCGGGAGAGTGGCCTTCCGTCGCGGACGACCTCGATGTTCACCGAGATCGAGGGGGAGTGGGACGAGGTCTTCGACGTCGTCAAACGCGCCACGGAGGCCGTCGGAGCGTTCGGGACGCGCGTGTCGCTCGTCCTGAAGGCGGACATCCGCCCCGGCTACTCGGGCGAGATCGACGGCAAGATCGCCCGGCTGAACGACGCGCTGGGGGAGTAGCGGGTTCCCGCCGCGACCTCTCGCGCCCGGAAAGGCTCGAATCGATTCGACATCCGCTCGATCCTGAGTAGCCTTGACCGGTGACGCTCTCGCCTGCTCGGACCCGACTCGCCCTGCTCGCCCTCGCGATGGGGGGCTTCGGCATCGGCTCGACCGAGTTCGTCGCGATGGGGCTCCTCCCGCAGCTCGCCGCCGACCTCCTCCCCGGGGTCTGGGCCGCGAGCCAGGAGCAGGCCGTCTCGCAGGCCGGGATGCTGATCTCGGCCTACGCGCTCGGCGTCGTGGTCGGTGCCCCCACCATCGCCGCCGCCGCGGCGCGCTGGCCGCGCAAGAGGCTCCTCCTGACCCTCCTGGTCGCCTTCACCGTCGGGACGATCGGCTCGGCGCTGCTGCCGAGCTTCCCGCTCGTCCTCGCCGCGCGCTTCGTCGCCGCGCTCCCGCACGGCGCCTATTTCGGCATCGCCTCCCTGGTCGCCGCCGACCTGATGGGTCCCGGCAAGCGCGGCAAGGGAGTCGCGTTCGTCCTCTCCGGGCTCACGATCGCGAACGTCGTCGGCGTGCCCGCGATCACCTGGGTCGGGCAGGTGGCCGGCTGGCGCAGCGCCTACCTCGTGGTCGCGGTGCTCTTCGCGCTGACCGTCGTGGCCGTCCAGCTGCTGGTGCCCGCGCAGCCCGGGAATCCGGCGGCGACCGTTCGCAACGAGCTGCGGGCATTCGGGCGCCTGCAGGTCTGGATGACCCTCCTCGTCGGCGCCATCGGCTTCGGCGGACTCTTCGCGATGTACAGCTACATCTCGCCGCTCGCGACCGAGGTGACGGGTCTGCCGCTGGGCGCGGTCCCGTGGATCCTGGTCGTCATCGGCCTCGGGATGACCGTCGGCAACCTCGTCGGCGGCTGGGCCGCCGACCGCGACGTGCGGCGGGCGCTGGTGGTGTTCTTCGCCGGCGTCGGCGTCTCGCTGATCGGGCTCGCACTGTCGGCCTCGTCGGTCGTCGGCCTGGTGGTGTTCGCGTTCCTCTCGGCGGGCTTCTCGGCGGCCGCGTCGCCCGCGATCCAGACCCGGCTGATGGACGTGGCGCGGGACAGTCAGACGATCGCGGCCGCGCTCAACCACTCCGCCCTCAACATCGGCAACTCGGTGGGCGCCGCGCTCGGCGGCCTGACGATCGCCGCCGGACTCGGCTACCTGTCGCCCA
Source organism: Rathayibacter sp. AY1B6 (assembly GCF_002932755.1). Classification (NCBI taxonomy): domain Bacteria; kingdom Bacillati; phylum Actinomycetota; class Actinomycetes; order Micrococcales; family Microbacteriaceae; genus Rathayibacter; species Rathayibacter sp. AY1B6. The sequence goes on along the minus strand of NZ_PSWL01000001.1, from coordinate 25,861 downwards.
TCTGGGTCGGCGTCGGCCTGACCGCGGCGGGCATCGTGCTCGCTCTCGGCAGCATCGCGATCGACCGCGCGCGCGGCACGGTCTACCCGGTCCACCGCGAGTCGGCTCGGCCGGACACCGACGGCGTCCCGGTCGACGCTCTGTGAGCCGCGGCGCGGCCCGGGCCTCTGGAAGACTCGCGGCATGCGCGCCGTCAGCTACTCGTCCTTCTCCGCTCTCCCCGCGATCGTCGAGGTCCCGGAGCCCGTCTGCCCCGTCGACGGCGTCGTCGTCCGCGTCGCGGCGACCGGGGTCTGCCGGAGCGACTGGCACGCGTGGAAGGGGCACGACGACTCGGTCGTCCTGCCGCAGATCCCCGGGCACGAGTTCGCCGGGACGGTGATCGCGACGGGCGGCGAGGTGTCGCTCTTCGACGTCGGCGACCGGGTCACGGCGCCGTTCGTGTTCGCCTGCGGCGACTGCGAGCAGTGCCGGGAGGGGGCGACGCAGGTGTGCCTCCGCCAGCAGCAGCCGGGGTTCACGCTCGACGGGTCGTTCGCCGAGGCGGTGGTCGTGCCGGGTGCGGACCTGAACCTGGTGCGCCTGCCCGACTCCGTCGGCTTCGTCGAGGCGGCCGGCCTCGGCTGCCGGTTCGGGACCGCGTACCACGCCCTGCACGAGCGCGGCCGGGTCGCCCCGGGGGAGTGGGTCGCGGTGCTGGGCTGCGGCGGGGTGGGCCTCTCCGCGGTGATCGTCGCGCTCGCGGCCGGAGCCCGGGTGGTGGCGTCGGACGTCTCCGCTCCGGCGCGGGAGGCCGCGGCCGCGCTCGGGGCGGTGACGGTCCTCGGAGGCGAGGGCGCCGCCGAGGCGATCCGAGCGGCGACCGGAGGAGGAGCGCATCTGGCGATCGACGCCGTCGGCAGCAGGGTCACGGCGGAGGCGTCGATCGCCGCCCTGCGTCCGCGGGGCCGGCACGTGCAGGTGGGTCTGCTCCTCGGCCCCGACGCGGCACCGGCGATCCCGCTCGGGCGGGTCATCGCCCAGGAGCTGGAGCTGCTGGGCAGCCACGGTATCGCCCGGAGCGGCTACACCGCCCTCCTCGACGACATCGTCGCCGGCCGTCTGCGCCCGGCCGACTCCGTCGGCCGCACCATCGCCTTCGAGGACCTGCCCGCCGCCCTCGCCGCGATGGACGCCCCCGCCGTCGCCCCCGGCATGACGGTCGCCGTCCTCGGCCCCTGACGGACGTGGTCCGGGGTCTCGATACGCCGCGTCCCGCGGCTACTCGACCGGCATGATCGAAAGGCGCGCTCTCCCCTGCGCGACGGCAGGAGGGTGCGTGCCCAGCGCCCTCGTAGAGCCCGCCGACAGCGATCCGCGTTCGAGCGGATCGATGCCGGGCGACGTCCCTCGCTCTGCGGAACGCACCACGTCGTGGAGCCGACCGCGCCGCGGCGGGCGGGGACCGCCGCGGAAGACGACGCAGCCCGCGTGCCAGCGGATCACTGCCGGGCGACGCACCCCGCTCTGCGGAACGCACCACGTCGTGGAGCCGACCGCGCTGCGGCGGGCAGGGACCGCCGCGCCCTCGCAGAGCCCGCTGACAGCGATCCGCGTGCCAGCGGATCGATGCCGGGCGACGCACCCCGCTCTGCGGAACGCACCACGTCGTGGAGCCGACCGCGCCGCGGCGGGCAGGGACCGCCGCGGAAGACGACTCAGTCCGTCTCGATGAGGATCCCGTCGTGGATGGCGCGCTTGCGCAGAGCCACCTTCGTGCCGACGTCGATGCCGACGACGCGGTACTTCTCGCGGATCCGCTTGAGGTACGACTTCGCCGTCTCCTCCGAGATGCCCAGCTCGAACGCGACCGATTTCACCGGCTCGCCGCCGCCGTAGAGGGCCATCACACGGCGCTCCTGCGCGCTGAGCTTCGGGGCTCCGTCGGAGTCGCCGGTGGAGAGCGCCATGTCGAGCTCGTGGGAGATGTAGGAGTGGCCGTCCTTGGCCGCGCGGATCGCCTCGACGATCATGTCCGCGTCCTCGGTCTTCACCAGGTAGCCGAGGGCTCCGGAGGCGAGCGCCTCGCGGACCACGGCGGGCTCGGAGTAGGTGCTCATCAGCACGGTCTTCACGCCGGTGGTCTTGAGGGTCGAGAGCTTCACCGAGATCGGGATGTTGTCCTTGAGGTCGAGGTCGAGGAGGACGACGTCGACGGGGAACTCGGGGTGCGTGAGCAGCTCGGGCCAGGAGGCGACCGCGGCCACCAGCTGGATGTCGGAGGCGGCTCCGCGGATCCACTCCGTGAGCGCCCCGAGGAGCATCTTGTGGTCGTCCACGACCGCGAGAGTGATCTTCGCGTCAGCGGTGGGTGTCATCGGTGTCCTTCGGTCGGCGGTCGTCGGCGGTCTCTCGGCGGCTGCTCACCGGTCGGCGGGATTCTCGACCAGGCAGTCGATCTCGATCCGGAGCTCCCCGTCGCGCGAGGTGTCGCGGAAGACGCCGACCTGAGCGATAGCCTCCCACGTCGCAGGATCGACGCCGCGCAAGGGCGCGCCTGAGGAGTGGAGCGTGATCGGCACGAGCAGCCCTCGGGCGGACGTCGCGGCTCCGGGGTCGCGGGGGCTGCCCGATTCGACGTGGAGGACCACGGCGAGCCCGGTCGCGCTGTCGGCGATCAGCCAGATGGCCGAGAGGAGCCCGTCGCGCTGCTGGTGTCCGAGGAGTCCGGCGGTGCCGTCCGGGTCGTCGAGCTCGACGAGCGGTGCGAGCAGCTCGGACTCGAGCACGGCGTGGTGCAGCCAGGTCTCGCGCCGCCCCTCGATGAGGTGGAGGCGGAGCTGGGTGGCGAGCGAGGTCGCGTGGGCGGCGCGCTGCGCGTCGAGGGGCAGCCGGACCGAGCCGTCGCCCACCTCGGCGAGGAGGCGCTCGGCGGCGAGGTCGAGCCGTGCGAGCTCCTCCGAGGCGAGCATCCCGACCGCGTACCGCGGGCCGAGCGTGGTGCTCTGCACGAGGGCGCGGTCGATCTCGAGCTGGACCATCCGGCGGAACCCGCGCATCATCACGACCACGACGACGGCCGGCGCGATCGTCACCACGAGGGCGCTGATGCGCACCGAGAGCGCGCCCGCTCCGCCCGACTCCATCGAGAGGAACGCGATCACCTCGGCGATCGCGACGAGGGCGCTCACCGCGAGGATCTCGATCCCGCGCCGGTGGACGATCAGGGCGGCGTGCGCGACGGCGCCCGCGACCGCGGCGGTGGGGACGGTGCGGGCCGCGCCGGAGTCGGTCACGGCCACCAGGTCGAGCACGACGGCGGCTCCGACGGCGACGAGGAAGCAGAGGTAGACCGGGAGCGGCAGGCGGCGTCCGCCGAGGTGGATCGCGAGGACGGTGGATCCGAAGGCCAGGACGACGAGGACCCAGGCGATCGCCGCGGGCGCGAGGTCGCTGTAGCGGGCAGAGGTCGAGAGGAAGATCAGCAGCTCGTAGGCGAGGATCGCGGCGGCGATGCCGTTGAGCCCGCTGCCGAGGTAGTTGGTGCCGAGCCCCTCCTGCTGGCGGCGGACCGAGCGGGCCGACCGGGACGAGCGGCCGTGCGTGGCGGTCACGCGTCCCAGCAGCGGGGCCCGCGACTCGGGTCCGGGGCTCACTTGGGGACCTCCAGCACCACGGTCGTCCCCGATCCGGGGGCGCTGAACAGGCGGGTGCGGCCGCCGACGTCGCCGAGCCGGGCGATCACCGACTCCTTGAAGCCGAGTTTCGTGTCGGGGACGGTCGCGATGTCGAAGCCCGCGCCCGCGTCCGTGACCATCGCGCGGACGGTCGTCTCGTCCTCGGTGATCGTCACGTCGGCCGAGGCGACGCCGGAGTGGCGGCGCACGTTCTCGAGGCACTCCGCCAGCGCGAGCACGAAGGAGTCGAGAGCCGCGCCGGTGAGAGCCACCTGGCCGGAGCCGTGCCAGATCACGTCGAGCCCCATCCGGCCGAAGCGGTTGCGGACGGTCTCGAGGGTGTTGGCCGCGGGGGCGGAGGTGACGCTGGTCAGCTGGTACGAGCCGGACGCGCTCGGCGTGGGGGTCCCGCCGAGCCGGAGCTGGCGCAGGAGCTGCGCGTCCTGGGCCGCCTGCTGCCGGAGCGCCTCGACCGACACTCCGCGGCCCGAGTGCGCGAGGAGCGTGAGGGTGGCCAGCACCGTGTCGTGCAGGAGCCGCGCGCCCTGCCGGCGCTGCGCCTCCGTCTCGCTGGCCAGGCGCTCCACGCGGTGCGCGTTGCCGATGCTGTCGATCCGCCGCACCACTCGCGGGACCGCGGTGCTGATCCAGAGGGCGAAGCCGCAGAGCGTGCCCCAGGGCAGCAGGCTCTGGACGACCACGGTGGGGATCATGGTGCCGCTCGAGACGAGCACCGACGGGATCAGGCTCGGGAGGAGCACCGGCAGCAGCAGGAGCAGACGGCGCGCGGACGTCGTCACGACCACGGCGATGCTCGCGGTCACGGCGTTCGCGGTGTTGACGAGGACGAACCCGGCGAAGTCGGCGCCCGGAGCGAGCCCCAGCGCGAGGCCCCAGCCCAGCAGCAGGCCGCCGACGGCCACGGCGATCACGCGGCTGCGGCGCCCCGTCCGGGCGAGCTCGACGTGGGCGGCCATCATGCCCAGGAGCAGCGCGACGGCGAACGGCACGGCGGCGGGCTGGAGCGTCCCGGGGATGAGGGCCATGCCGAGCGCCCCCGCCTCCGTGAGCAGGCCGATCCCGCACGCGGAGTGGCGCAGCAGCCGGTCGCGCTCGCGGGCGCTGCGGATCATCGGCACGCTCTGGCCCCCTCCGGTCGTGGCGCGGGGCTGGCCCCCGTCTCACGATAGCCACTGGCCGGGCCGGTGGGCGCGGTTCGGGGCGTCGAACCGCGCCGGAGTCGGGCGGGTCAGGCCGTCGCGGGATGCGCCAGCAGCCGGGCGAGGTGCGCGCCGACCGCGTCGTCCTCGATGAGGAACCCGTCGTGGCCGAACGTCGAGGTGATCACCGCGACCTCCTCGCCGTCCAGGGCGCCCGGAGCGTGCGCCGCGATGATCCGCTGCCCCTCGACCGGGAAGAGCCGATCGCTGTCGATGCCGAGGACGAGGGTCGGGCTGGTGATCCGGGAGAGGGCCGCCGCCTCGCCGCCCCGGCCGCGGCCGACGTCGTGCGAGTTCATCGCCTCGACCAGCGTGATGTAGCTGTTCGCGTCGAAGCGGCGGGTGAACTTGTTGCCGTGGAAGTCGAGGTAGGACTCCACCGCGAAGCGGCCGCCGCCGCCGAGCGGGCTGAGCCCCGACTGCCAGCTCCGCTCGAAGCGGTCGTTGAGCTCGGAGGGGCTGCGGTAGTTGAGCAGAGCCATCCGGCGGGCGAGCGCGAGGCCGTGGTACGGGCCCTGGCCGTCGCCGGCGTCGTAGTAGGCGCCGCCCGCGAAGGCCGCGTCGTTGCGGATCGCCTCGAGCTGCACGAAGTTGAGGGCGATCTGGTCGGCCGTGGCCCGCGGGGGAGCGGCCAGGACCGCGAGGCGCGCGACCCGCTCCGCGTGGTCGATCCCCCATTCCAGCGCCTGCATCCCGCCCATCGAGCCGCCGATGACGGTGTGCCAGCGCTCGACGCCGAGCAGGTCGCTGAACTGCGCCTGCGCCCGCACCTGGTCGCGGATGCTCGTGTACGGGAACCGTGCACCCCACTCGTGGCCGTCGGGGGCGAGGGACGCGGGCCCGGTGGAGCCCTGGCAGCCGCCGAGCATGTTCGGGGCGACCACGAAGAAGCGGTCGGTGTCGATCACGAGGCCGGGGCCGACGAGTCCCGACCACCAGCCGTCCGTCGCGTGGCCGGGATCGCCGCGGCCGAGCAGGTGGGAGTCGCCGGTCAGCGCGTGCAGGACGAGGACGGCGTTGTCGCGGCGCTCGTTCAGCGCGCCCCAGCTCTCGTAGGCGATGCGGGCGTGGGGGAGGTGGCCGCCCGCCTCGAAGTCGAACGGGCCGAGGTCGACGAAGCGGCGCCCGCCCGGGTGGTCGCCGTCGCGCCAGGCTCCGGTGGCGGGCGGCTTGCCGATGACCGAGAGGAGCTGGCGCTCGGTGACGAACGCCGACGGGACCGTGTCCTCGAGAGTCTGCTGCCAGTCCATAGCGCTGTCCATCGTGTCAGAGCGCCGCGGGGCGGAGCCGTTTGTTACGCCCTGCTCCCGCGCTCCTCCGCCCGAGCGCGGAGCGCCCTGACGCGATCCCCGCGGGCGGGGACCCCGTCAGGGCGGCGAGGGGCCTCAGGCGTTCGCGCGGGAGGCCTCGACGACGGCGCGCGCGGCGCGGAGGGCCTGGTCGAGGTCGGCGCGGAGGTCGTCGACGTTCTCGAGTCCCACCGACAGGCGCACGAGGCCCGGAGTGACGCCGGCCGTCAGCTGCTGCTCGGGCGAGAGCTGCGAGTGGGTGGTCGACGCCGGGTGGATGACCAGCGAGCGGACGTCGCCGATGTTGGCCAGGTGCGAGAACAGCTCCAGCGAGTCGACGAAGGCCCGGCCGGCGTCCACTCCGCCCTTGAGCTCGAACGAGAGCACCGCGCCCACGCCCTTCGGGGCGTAGCGGTTGGCCGCGGCGTACCAGGGCGAGGTGGGCAGCCCCGAGTAGTTCACCGAGGCGATGTCGGAGTGGTTCTCGAGGTACTCCGCGATCTCCTGCGCGTTCTGCACATGGCGCTCGATCCGGAGCGAGAGGGTCTCGATGCCCTGGATGAGCTGCCAGGCGCTCGCCGGGGCGATCGAGGCGCCGAGGTCGCGCAGCAGCTGCACGCGGGCCTTGATGATGTAGGCGAGGGAGTCGCCGACCGCGGCGGTGTAGACGGCGCCGTGGTACGACTCGTCCGGCGTGGTGAGGCCGGGGAAGCGCTCGGCGTTCGCCGTCCACGAGAAGCGCCCGCCGTCGACGATCGCGCCGCCGATGACCGTGCCGTGGCCGCCGAGGAACTTGGTCGCCGAGTGGACGATGATGTCCGCGCCGTGCTCGAAGGGGCGGATGAGGTAGGGCGTCGCGATGGTGTTGTCCACGATCAGGGGCACGCCCGCGTCGTGCGCGACATCGGCCACGGTGCGGATGTCGAGGATGTTGATCTTGGGGTTGCCGACGGTCTCGGCGAAGAACAGCTTCGTGTTCGGGCGGACGGCGCGGCGCCACTCCTCGCGGTCGTCCTGGTTCTCGACGAAGGTCGTCTCGATGCCGAGCTTGGCGAGGGTGTACTTGAAGAGGTTGTAGGTGCCGCCGTAGATCGAGGACGACGAGACGATGTGGTCGCCGGCCTGGGCGATGTTGAGCACGGCCGCGGTCTCGGCGGCCTGGCCCGAGGCGAGCAGCAGGGCGCCGGAGCCGCCCTCGAGGGCGGTGAGCCGCTCCTCCACGACCGCCTGGGTCGGGTTCTGGATGCGGGTGTAGATGTTCCCGAACTCCGCCAGCGCGAACAGGTTCTGAGCGTGCTCCGCGTTGTCGAAGACGTAGGAGGTGGTCTGGTAGATCGGCGTCGCGCGGGCCTTGGTCACCGGGTCCGGCGCGGCTCCCGAGTGGATCTGCTTGGTCTCGAACTGCCACTTCTCGGAGTCGGTCATGGTGCTTCCCATCGGATCGTCGGGGTCGGGGACGGGGCCGTTCTCCGTCGCGACGAGCGTACGCGGGGGTCCGCCGGGCGGCCAGGACCGCCGACACACGGGGTAACGGCCGTCAGCGCCGCTCGGGCTGCCGGTCGCGCTTGGCGCCGGTGGGGTCGGCGCGGTCCGGGCGCCGGGGCCTCTCATCGGCCGCCGGAGCGAAGAGCCAGGCTGCGCGGGGCTCGACCAGCCGGTGGAAGACGGTGCGGGTCCAGCCCAGCGAGAGCGCGACCGAGACCGCGATGCAGAACACGATCATCAGCACGAGGGCGAGCGTGCTCTCCGTCCGCGAGAGGATCCCGGACTCGCGCAGCGGATAGAGGACGAAGCTGTGGAGGAGGTAGACGTACATCGTCGACTGCCCCCAGGCCGTGAGCGCGGTGCGGCGGCGCGGCACCAGCGCGAACAGCGCGAGCGAGAGCACGACCGCCCCCGCCATCAGGGCCAGCCGCACCAGTCCGGCCCACCACTGGGTCTCGCCGAGGGCGTCGTAGGGGCGGTCGTAGAAGAACCAGTAGCGCAGGTCCGCCGCGCGGAACGCCTCGATGTTGACAGTCATGACGACCGCCGTGACCGCGAAGAGGACGACGGCGAGGATCCGGGCGAGGAGCACCCGCGACGGCGGCTGGGCGAGCCAGCGGTCGACGGCGGAGCGGCCGCCGGGGGCGAAGCCGCGCAGGCGCCAGCCGAACACGAAGAAGGGCAGGATCCCGATCGCGCGGGCGAGCGAGAAGGTCGAGTCGATGTTGTCGTAGTAGCTGACCCCGACCGCGAGCACCACGCTGATCAGCAGCGGCCAGCGCAGCAGTGCCAGGTAGGGGAGGACGAGGCGGAAGATCCCCAGCGCGAGCAGGAACCACAGCGTCCAGCTCGGCTTCGTGGGGTTGAACTCCTGCTTGCCCTCGACCAGGAACTGCACCAGGGTCCAGATCGTCTCCATGATCAGGTAGGGCAGGAGGATGTCGGTCAGCACCCGCCGCATCGCGCGCGCACTCGGTGCGCCGCTCTTGGAGAAGTAGCCCGAGATGATCGCGAACGCCGGCATGTGGAAGGCGTAGATCGTCAGGTAGACGATGAGCGAGGTGTCGGAGTTGGCCGTGAGCCGCTGGACGCCGTGCCCGATCACGACGAGGGTCACGCAGACGAAGCGCGCGTTGTCCCAGAGGGGCACGCGGCGCTTCGGGGCAACGGCTGTCCCGGCGGTCGCGGGAACCGGGTCGGCGGGCGGCACGCGGCCAGACTAGCGTTGGGCTGCGACGACGGCGTCGACGGTGTCCGAGGCTTGACGGAAGGGGACGGGCGTGGATCGACGCGTTGTCGTGACAGGAGCGAGTTCAGGGATCGGGGCGGCCACGGTCCGCCTGTTCCGCGAGCACGGCTGGGAGGTCGTCGCCGTCGCGCGCCGGCGCGACCGGCTGGAGGCGCTCGCCGCCGAGACCGGCGCCGGGTACTTCGCCGCCGACCTCACCGACGCCGCCCAGGTCGATGCGCTGCGCGACCACCTCGCCTCCTCCGGGCCCGTGCACGCGCTCGTGAACAACGCGGGCGGCGCGCTCGGACTCGACTCGGTCGAGAAGTCCGACCCCGAGGACTGGCGCCGCATGTTCGAGATCAACGTGCTCTCGGTGAAGCTGGTGACCAGCGCGCTGCTCCCGCTGCTGCGCGCCGGGATCCGGGGGAGCGGGACCTCCGCGGACATCGTGACGGTCACCTCGATCGCCGGCCACGTCGCCTACGAGGGCGGAGGCGGGTACAACGCCGCCAAGCACGCCGCGCACGCGCTCGTCGCCGTGCTGCGGCTCGAGCTGGCCGGCGAGCCGATCCGCGTGATCGAGATCGCGCCGGGGATGGTGCACACGGACGAGTTCTCGCTGGTCCGCTTCGGCGGCGACCGGGACCGCGCCGACGCGGTCTACGCCGAGGTCCCCGACCCGCTGGTCGCGGAGGACGTCGCCGCCGCGATCGTCTCCTCGGTGGAGCTCCCCGCGCACGTCAACCTCGACCTGGTGACCATCAAGCCGGTCGCGCAGGCGGCCCCGCACAAGGTCGCGAAGGGGCCCCTGGCGCCGCGCACCCGACCGATGTGACGCGGAGGCCCGCGACGGCCTAGCCTGTCCCTCATGGTTTCCGACGCCGACGACTCCGCCGCCCTCCTCGCCGCCACGGAGAAGGAGGTGCTCGGCTGGCTCGAGTTCGGCGACGCCGCACGGCACCTGGCCGACGACGTGGTCGCGTCGGGCTACCGGCCGGAGCTGGTCGTCGCCATCGCGCGCGGCGGTCTCCTGCTCGCGGGCGCCGTGGCCTACGCGCTCGGCATCAAGAGCTGCGGGGCGCTGAACGTCGAGTTCTACACCGGCGTCGAGGCGCGCCTGGCGGAGCCCGTGGTGCTGCCGCCGCTGCTCGACGAGGCGTCGGTGCGCGGCAAGCGCATCCTCCTGGTCGACGACGTCTCCGACTCCGGCCACACCCTCGCCCTCTCGGTGAAGCTCATCCGTGCGATGGGCGCCGAGGTGCGCACCGTGACCCTCTACACGAAGCCGCGCACGGTCCTCGAACCCGATTTCTTCTGGCGCCGCACCCCGCGCTGGATCGTCTTCCCCTGGTCGGCCCTGCCCCCGGTGGACGGAGCCCTCGCCGAGGACGACGAGTGAGCGTCCACCTGATCGGCGGCGGAGGCGGAGTCGAGCACGACCAGCAGCTGTACGGGGCGTTCCTCGCGGAGGCGCGCGCCCACGCCGTCGACGCCGGCCGGATCGAGGGCCCGCGCATCGCGATCGTCGTCGTCCACGACGGGCTCGGCCCCGAGGCCTACGCCGGCTACGCGGCACTGCTCGCGACGGTCGGCCCACTCGACGCGTTCGCGGTGATGAAGCCGGAGGGCGGCCGGATCGATCCCGCGGTCTTCGACGACGTCGACGGGGTCTTCGTCGGCGGAGGGCTGACGCCGGCCTACCGCGACGCACTCGAGGCCTCCTTCCCGCGCCTGCGCGACCTCGTCTCCTCCGGTGTGCCGTACGCCGGCTACTCGGCGGGAGCCGCCGTCGCGGCCGACCGCGCCCTCGTCGGCGGCCACCGGATCGGCGGCGTCGCCGTCGTCCCGGAGGGCGCGGCGGAGGAGCTCGACGAGGTCACGGTGCTCGAGGGCATCGGCCTCATCGACGTGACGGTCGACGTGCACGCCGCTCAGTGGGGCACCCTCGGCCGCCTGGTCGCCGCCGTCGAGGCGGGCCTGGTCGACGGCGGCGTCGCGCTCGACGAGTCCACCGTGCTGATCGTCGGCACCGGCGCGCTCCGCGTCGGCGGCGCCGGCTCGGTGTGGCGCGTGAGCGGGAGCGACGCCGGAGTCGTCGTCGCGACGCTCGCGGCGAGCTGACCCGGTGGACCTCGCGGAGCTCGCCGCCTCGGGACTGATCGACCGGGGCTGGGCGGAGGCGCTCGCCCCGGTCGCCGGGGACATCGCCGCGATGGGCGACTTCCTCCGCAGCGAGGTCGCGGCCGGCCGGCCCTACCTCCCCGCGGGCCGCGACGTGCTCCGCGCCTTCGCCGCCCCGCTCGCGGACGTGCGCGTCCTCATCGTCGGACAGGACCCGTACCCGACGCCCGGGCACCCGATCGGGCTGTCCTTCGCTGTCGAGCGCCACGTGCGCCCGCTGCCGAGGAGCCTGCAGAACATCCACCGCGAGCTCCGCGACGACCTCGGCGTCGAGCCGCCCGAGCACGGCGACCTCAGCGGCTGGACGTCGAGCGGCGTGATGCTGCTGAACCGGGTCCTCACGGTCGCCCCCGGTTCTCCCGCCTCGCACCGCGGCAAGGGCTGGGAGGCGGTCACCGAGCACGCGATCCGCACCCTGGCCGCGCGGGACTCGCCTCTCGTCGCGATCCTCTGGGGCCGCGACGCCGCGTCGCTCCGCCCGATGCTGGGGGAGGCCGGAGTGATCGAGAGCGCGCACCCCAGCCCGCTGTCGGCCTCGCGGGGCTTCTTCGGCTCCCGGCCGTTCAGCCGCGCGAACGCCCTCCTGGAGGAGCGCGGCGCGGAGCCGGTCGACTGGAGCGCTCTCGCGTGACCGGGCGCTCGCCCCTGGGGCGGCTACGCTGGCCCGGATCGATGGGCGGAGCCGAAGGGGAGCCGGATGCTTGAGGAAGAGTACGAGAGCCGGCGCGTCCTGCCGCCGCACCTGCGGAAGGCGCCGCCTCCCGAGCCCGGCTTCTCGTTCGAGATCCGCGACGCCCGCGACGCCGACCTGCCGGACATCCGCGAGATCTACAACCACTACGTGCGCAACACGGTGGTGACCTTCGACGAGGACGATTCGACGCTGAAGGAGTGGCGGACGAAGTTCTCCCGCAATCAGAAGCTCGGGCTGCCCTTCATCGTCGCCGTCTCGCCGTCGGGCCAGATCCTCGGATACGCGATGGTGTCGCCGTGGTCGTCCAAGCGCGCCTACCGCTTCACCGTGGAGAACTCGATCTACCTGCGGGCGGCCTCCACCGGGAAGGGCCTCGGCCGCGCGCTGATGACCGAGCTCCTCGAGCGCGCGAAGGCGGTGGGGATCCGGCAGATCATGGCCGTCATCGCCGACAAGGGCGCGGAGGCCTCGCTGGCGATGCACGCGCAGTTCGGATTCGTCGAGGTCGGCCGCATGGGCCGGGTCGGCTTCAAGTTCGAGCGCTGGCTCAGCACCGTCCTGCTGCAGAAGACCCTCAAGTAGGCCCGACCCGCCCCTGCGAATGCGCCTCATCGACAGGTGCCGGGGAGCGCTCCGTCCCTACACTGGTCGGCATGGAATGGCTCGTCCCGCTCATCGTCGTCGTCGCGCTCGTCGTCATCCTCGGGGTGTACCTCTGGGCGACGTACAACTCGCTGGTCACCCTCAACGTCCGCGTGGACGAGGCGTGGAGCGACATCACCGTCCAGCTGAAGCGCCGCGCGGACCTGATCCCCAACGTGATCGACTCCGTGAAGGGCTACGCCTCGCACGAGCGGCAGGTCTTCGAGTCGGTGACGCAGGCGCGCGCTGAGACGCTGCAGGCCCAGGGCCCGGCGGAGGCGTCGGTCGCCGAGGACCACATGCAGAGTGCGCTGAAGTCGATCTTCGCGGTCGCGGAGGCGTACCCGCAGCTGCAGGCGAGCCAGAACTTCCTCCAGCTGCAGGGCGAGCTGGTCGACACCGAGGACAAGATCCAGTCGGCCCGGCGCTTCTACAACGGCGGCGTGCGCGAGATGAACACCAAGGTGAAGGTCTTCCCGAACACGCTCTTCTCGCGCCGGCTCGGGTTCTCGGAGCGCGAGTTCTTCGAGGTCGGCGATCTCGCCGCGATCTCGGAGCCCCCCCGCGTCCAGTTCTAGGCAGCCGCCGTGTACAGCGCCATCGCCCGCAACAAGCGCAACACGATCCTGATCCTCGTCCTCTTCCTGGCGGTCATCGGCGGCCTGGGCGCCCTGGCGGCAGCGGTCTACCGCAGCACGACGATCGTCGTGGTGGTGCTCGTGATCGCCGCCGCCTACGCGTTCTTCCAGTACTTCTTCGCCGCTCGCCAGGCGGTCGCGCTCAGCGGCGGCGTTCCGGTGGAGAAGGCGGACGAGCCGAGGCTGTACCTGGTCGTCGAGAACCTCTCGATCGCGACGGGCACCCCGATGCCGCAGGTCTACCTGATCGACGACCCGGCGCCGAACGCGTTCGCGACCGGCCGCGACCCCGAGCACGCCGTCGTCGCCGCGACGACCGGCCTGCTCGCGATCATGGACGACGCCGAGCTGGAGGGCGTGATGGCCCACGAGCTGGGCCACGTCCGCAACTACGACATCCGCGTCTCGATGATCGTGTTCGGTCTCGTCGTCGCGGTGGGCTTCCTCTCGGACGCCTTCCTCCGCCTGGCCTTCTTCGGGCGGAGCGGCAACGGCAACGGCGGGGGCAACCCGGCGCTCCTGATCGTCGGGCTGGTGTCGATGGTCCTCGCGCCGATCGTCGCCTCGGTCGTGCAGCTCTCGATCTCCCGTCAGCGCGAGTACCTCGCCGATGCCACGAGCGCGCTGACGACCCGCCACCCCGACGCCCTCGCCCGCGCCCTCCTCAAGCTCGAGTCCGCGGGACGCCCGATGCAGCGGCAGAACAGCTCGATGGCGCACTTGTGGATCGCCGACCCGTCGAAGCCGGGAGTGGTCGCGCGCCTCTTCGCGACCCACCCTCCGATCGCGGACCGCGTCGCCCGCCTCTCCGAGATGGGCTCGCGCTTCTAGCGGGCCCCTCCGGCAGCCGCCCCGTCGTCGATCGCCGCCCCGCCCGGATCACGCCTCGGGGCCGCGGTGCACGTGTCACCGCGCCGGACGGGACGTCAGCCGGTCGGAGCCGCGAGCGGTCCGCCGTCGACGGTCGTCAGGTACTCGGCGAAGACCGGCGCCGGGTCGGTGCCGCTCGCGGCCACGTCGACCAGCGCTCGCCGGACCAGGGCGAGGACGACGGTGGCCAGCACGGCCGCCCGGTGCCGGGAGGTGCGGCCGAGCCCCATCCGCTCCGCGAGGAACGGCGTCAGCGCCTCCTCGCCGTCGTGCAGGGACTGGGCCCAGACGGCGCGCATCGCCGACGTCTCGGTGAGCAGGGGGATGAGTCGGAGCGTGCGGTCGAGCTGGGGACCGGAGGCCGCCGCGGCGAAGGCGTGGCCGAGCGCCGCGTTGAGCGGCTCGGCGGGCGGACGCTCGAGGAGGGCGCGTCCCATCGCCGCGATCGCGGCGGCGAGCACCGGGCGCACGCAGTCCTCCTTGCTGCCGAGGTACCGGTGGAAGGTCCGGAGGGAGACCCCGGCCGCGTGGGCGAGCTCGCCCGTGCCGACCCCGACGACGGTCCCGCGCTCGAGCAGATGGGCGACGCAGCGCTCCGAGAGCGCGAGCGCCAGGACGCCGCCGGGCGCGCTCACGCGGTCCTCCTCAGCGCGACGGCGAGGGCTGCCGCGAGGTCGCCGCGGCCGACGACCTCGATGGCGTCGAGGCCCTGCCAGCCCGCCGCCTCGACCAGCAGTGCGGCGAGCCGCTCCGGCGTGCCGGACGGAGCCCCCGGCTCGAGCCAGGCGGCCTGCACGAGGAGGACTCGGCGCTTGCGCTCGCTCTTGAGGTCGACCCGGGCGGCGATCACGTCGTCGAGGAGCACGGGGAGGACGTAGTAGCCGTGGACCCGCTGCTCGGCCGGGGTGTAGATCTCGATCCGGTAGTGGAAGCCGAAGAACAGCTCCGCCCTCGGGCGGTGCCAGACCACGGGGTCGAACGGCGAGAGGAGTGCGTCCGCCCGGAGCGTGCGGGGACGACGGGAGTCGACGTGGCGCCAGAGCGGCACCGGCCTCCCGCCCCGCTCCCAGCCGCGCACCTCGACGGGCTCGAGCTCGCCCGCCTCGACCAGCTCGTCGATCGCGACGCGGGTGGGGGACCGGAGCAGCCGGTGGTAGTCGGCCAGATCGCCGAGGGTGCCGATCCCGTGGGCCCGCGCCGCCCTGCGCACGAGCTCGCGGACGGCGTCGGGGAGGGGCACCTCGGCGTCCAGCACCTCGCGCGGGAGGAGCCGCTCGGCGAGCCCGTAGGAGCGCTCGAAGCGCGTGCGCCCCGCCGTCACCACCTCGCCCCAGCGGAACAGGACCTCGAGGCCGCGCTTGATGTCGGACCAGCCCCACCAGGGGCCCGTGCGGACGTTGGCCTCGTGCTCGATCTCGGAGGCCCGGAGGGGACCGTCGGCGAGCGCAGCGCGGAGCCAGTCGAGGGTGGCGCGGTTCTCGTGGGCCCAGCCCTCGTGCTCGGGCAGGCGGACCCGGCGGTAGTGCTCCATCCGCCAGCGGTAGAGCGGGAGGTCCTCGCGGCGGACGAGGGCGGCCTCATGGGCCCAGTACTCGACGTAGGGGCCGTCCGGGGAGAAGGCCGCGGCGTCGAGGAGGGAGCGGTCGTAGGGGCCGAGCCGCGCGAGCAGCGGCAGGTAGTGGCTCCGCTCGAAGACGTTCACCGAGTCGAGCTGGAGCGGGCGGATCCGGTCCACGGCGGCGCGCACCCGGCGCGCGTCGACCCAGGAGGGCCGGGGGACGCCGAACCCCTGCGCCGCCAGGGCGATGCGGCGCGCCAGCGCGGGGGAGAGCTGCTCGGTCATGGTCCGCCCACGCTAGCGAACGCCCCCGACACCGCCGTCCCCGATTCGGCCCCCGGCGTTTTCCCGGCATTCACCGCCGCGCTCCCTCGCCGACTCGCGGCGCTCCTACCGTGCCCGAGGCCGTCCCACCGGGGCGGCCCACCCGACTCCTGGAGGACCCTTGACCATTCAGCGCCTGTCGCGCACCGCCGCGGTCGCCGCCGCCGGCACCGCCCTCGTCTTCACGCTCTCGGCCTGCTCCGGCGGCGCCACCGCCTCGTCCGACGGCGGCGGCGCGGACGCCGCGTCCGCCTTGTCCGCCGCGGACCTCGGCGGGCTGGACGCCCTGGTCGAGGCCGCGAAGGCCGAGGGCGAGCTCAACGTCATCGCCCTGCCCGACACCTGGGCGAACTACGGCGAGCTGATCAGCGGCTTCGAGGACGAGTACGGCATCACCGTGAACTCCGCCGACCCCGACGTCTCCTCCGCGGAGGAGATCAGCACGGCCGAGAACCTCGCCGGGCAGGACACCGCTCCCGACGTGTTCGACCTGGGGCCGGCCGTCGCGCTGGCGAACACGGACATGTTCGCGCCGTACAAGGTCGAGTCGTGGGACGACATCCCCGAGGGGAACAAGGAGGAGTCGGGCCTCTGGGTCAACGACTACACCGGCCTGATGTCGATCGGATTCGACGCGGACGCGGTGCCCGCGCCCACGTCGCTCGAGGACCTCCTCGGCGCCGACTACCGCGGCTCGGTCGCGATCAACGGCGACCCGACCCAGGCGGGAGCCGCCGCGGCCGCGGTGCAGCTCGCGGCCCTCCAGTCCGGGGGCTCCGCCGACGACGTCCAGGCGGGGATCGACTTCTTCGAGAAGCTGAACGACGCCGGCAACTTCCTGCCGCTGGACCCGACCGACGCGACCATCGCCTCGGGCGAGACCCCGGTCGTCTTCGACTGGAGCTACAACAACCTCGCCGCCGGGAAGGCGAACGAGGGCACCCGCGAGTGGACCACGACCGTCCTCGCCGGCTCCGCCGTCGGCAGCTACTACAACCAGGCGGTCAACGCCGACGCTCCGCACCCCGCGGCCGCGCGGCTCTGGCAGGAGTACCTCTACTCCGACGCCGCGCAGAACCTCTACCTCGCCGCCGGCGCCTACCCGGTGCGCCTGGCCGCGATGACCGAGGCCGGCACGGTCGACCAGGACGCGCTCGACGCCGTCGGCGCCGCTCCCTCCGACCTCGTCCAGTTCACGGAGGAGCAGACCGAGGCGGCCTCGTCGCTCCTCGCCGAGAAGTGGGCCGCGGCGATCCAGTGACCACCGCTCCCACCGAGGCCGTCTCCGGGGCGTCCGCGCCCCGGGGACGGCGCGGCACCCCGGCCGTGCTGGGCGTCGCCCCCTTCGCGCTCTACGTCCTGCTGTTCCTGGCCGTTCCCACGGTCCTCTCGGTGGCGACCGGATTCGCGGACGGAGACGGCCGCTTCACCACGGCGAATGTGCTGGCCCTCGCGGATCCCGTCGTGGTGTCCGCCTTCGGCGCGTCGCTCGGGCTCTCGGCCGTCACCGCCGTCGTCGGCGCGGTGCTGGGCGCGGTCGTGTGCCTGGCGCTGCTCGGCTCCGATCCGCGCGGGGCGCTCCGGACCGTCGTCGATGCGGCGGCGAGCGTCCTCGCGCAGTTCGGCGGCGTGATGCTCGCGTTCGCGTTCATCGCGACGATCGGCGTGCAGGGACTGGTGACCACTCTCCTCGCCGGAGCGGGCGTCGACCTCTATGCCGACGGCGTGTGGCTCTACCAGCTGCCCGGGCTCGTCCTGCCCTACCTCTACTTCCAGGTGCCCCTGATGGTGCTCACGTTCCTGCCCGCGCTCGAGGGCCTGCGTCCGGAGTGGGCCGAGGCCAACGCGGTGCTCGGCGGGGGCCGGCTCGGCTACTGGCGGCACGTGGCCGTCCCGGTGCTCGCGCCGTCGTTCCTCGGCTGCGTGCTGCTGCTGTTCGCGAACGCGTTCTCGTCCTTCGCCACGGCGGCGGCGCTGATCAGCCAGGGCGCGCAGATCGTGCCGCTGCAGATCCGCGCCGCGCTGGTCAGCGAGACGGTGCTGGGCCGCGAGAACCTCGCGGGCGCCCTCGCGCTCGGGATGCTCGCGGTGATGGTGGTCCTGATGTCCGGGTACGCGCTGCTGCAGCGCCGAGCCCGGCGGTGGCAGCGATGAGGCCCGCGCGGCTCCTGTCCGGGGCGGTGCTCGTGATCACCGGGCTCGTCTTCGCCGTCCCGATCGTCGCGATGGCGGAGTTCACGCTCCGCGGCGCCGGCGGCCACGACCTCTCGCACTGGACGGGGATCCTCGACCCGGAGAACGAGCGCGCCTACCGCTCGCTGTTCCAGGGGATCGGCAACTCGCTGGTCCTCGCCGTCGTCACCGCCCTCATCGTCCTGGTCCTGCTGGTGCCGACGATGCTGCTCGTCGAGATCCGGCTCCCGCGCCTGCGCCGGGCTCTGGAGCTGGTCTGCCTGCTCCCGCTGACCGTGCCCGCCATCGTCCTCGTCGTCGGCCTCGCGCCGGTCTACTCCGTCGTCACCCGGGTCGCCGGCTCCGCGCCGTGGACGCTCGCTCTCGCCTACGGGGTGCTGGTCCTGCCCTACGCCTACCGCGCTGTGGCGGCGGACCTCGCCGGGCTCGACGCCGTGACGCTCTCGGAGGCGGCCCGCTCGCTCGGCGCGGGCCCGCTCGCGGTGCTCGGGAGGGTCCTCCTGCCGAACCTGCGCCGGGGCCTGGTCGCGGCGGCGCTGATCACCGTCGCGGTCGTCCTCGGCGAGTACACGATCGCCTCGCTCCTCAGTCGCACCACCCTCCAGACCGGCCTGGTGCAGGTGTCGAAGTCCGACGCCTACGTGGCCGTGATCTTCTTGCTGCTCTCCCTCCTCTTCGCCTTCGCCCTCCTGCTCGGGATCGGCCGCCTCGCGCGGATCGGCCTGCCGACGGGCCGGGCGCGCTCCTGGAAAGGCTCCTCGTGACCGCTCCCACCCTCCCCGGCGCCCGCGTGCGCTTCGTCGACGTGGAGCGGCACTACGGCTCCGCGCGGGCGCTCGACGGCGTCTCGTTCGACGTGGCCCCGGGCGAGTTCATCGCGCTGCTGGGCCCCTCCGGCTGCGGCAAGACCACGGCACTGCGGGCCCTCAGCGGTCTCGAGCGGATCGACGCGGGGCGGATCCTCGTCGACGAGGAGGACGTCGCCCACGTCCCCGTCGCGAAGCGCGACATGGGCATGGTCTTCCAGTCGTACTCGCTCTTCCCGCACCTGCGGGCGCGCGAGAACGTCGAGTTCGGGCTGCGCACCCGCGGAGTCGGGGCGCGCGAGCGCCGAACGGCCGCGGGAAAGGCGCTGGAGGTCGTGGGCCTCGGCGCCCTCGGCGACCGCTACGCGCACGAGCTCTCCGGCGGCCAGCAGCAGCGGGTGGCGCTCGCGCGCGCCCTCGTCACGCGGCCGCGGGTGCTGCTGCTGGACGAGCCCCTGTCGGCCCTGGACGCGAAGGTCCGCGTCCAGCTGCGCGACGAGATCAAGCGCCTGCAGTCCGAGATCGGCATCACCACGTTCTTCGTCACGCACGACCAGGAGGAGGCGCTCGCCGTCGCCGACCGCGTCGCCGTGATGAACGCCGGGCGGATCGAGCAGCTGGGCGCACCGGAGGACCTCTACGCGCGCCCGGCGACCGCTTTCACGGCCCGCTTCGTCGGCCTCTCGACCGTGGTCGCGGGGACGGTCTCGTCGGGATCGGTCCTCGCGCTCGGCGTGCGCCTGCCGCTCGTCGACGCGGCGGCGGCGGACGGGCCCGTATCGGTGTTCCTCCGCCCCGAGGATCTCGCCGTCGTGGCCGACGGCGCTCCCGACTCCCTGCCCGGAGTCGTCCTCGCCTCGAGCTTCCTGGGTCCGGTGCGGCGCTCGACCGTCCGGCTGTCGACGGGTGAGGAGGTCACCGTCCAGCACACGTCGGGGCACCGCCTCGAGCCGGGGGAGCGGGTCGGCGTGCTGCCCGCGCGGCGCCCGGTCGCGGTCGGCCCGGCACCGGAGCAGGCGGCGGTCGGCGCCGCCGCATGAGCGCTCCCCGGGGATACCGCGCGGGGTATGCGCCGGGGCCTAGTCTGGGCAGATGAGACTCGGCAGGTCCCGCCGCACCTCCGGCCCGCGCGCCGTCCAGCCCGTCGCGCCCGTCGCCCCGGCCACTCCCTCCCGGCCCGCTCCCGTCGCCGATTCGGCCTTCGTGAGCGACGGGATGCGCATCGCGGGCGCCTGGGCCTGGCGCGTCCTCGTCGTGGTCGCGGCGCTCGCGGTGCTCGTGCTGCTCGTCATCGAGCTGCGGCTGATCGTCATCCCGCTCCTGCTCGCGATCGTGATCGCCGCTCTGCTCGTGCCGTTCTCGAGCTTCCTCCAGCGGCACCGCTGGCCCAAGTGGGCCGCCGTCGTCCTGGCGGAGCTGGGGATCGTCGTGGTGATCGGCGGGCTCCTGTTCCTCGTCGTCACCCAGGTCTACTCCGGCTTCGACGACCTCAGCCGGCAGACCGTGCAGTCCTACGACGACTTCAAGGCCTTCCTCCTCGAGTCGCCGCTCCACCTCACCGAGACCGACATCAACCAGTACGCGCAGCAGGCGCTCACGGCCCTGCAGCAGGACTCGGGGATGGTGGTCAGCGGGGCGCTCAGCGTGGGCTCGACCGTCGGCCACCTGCTGACCGGCGTGCTGCTCACCCTCTTCTCGACGCTGTTCATCCTCATCGACGGGCCGAACATCTGGAGCTGGGTCGTCCGCCTCTTCCCGCGCCGCGCCCGCGGAGCCGTCGACGGTGCCGGTCGCGCCGGGTGGGTGACGCTCACGAACTTCGTGAAGGTGCAGATCCTGGTCGCGTTCGTCGACGCGGTCGGCATCGGCCTCGGCTCCTTCCTCCTCGGCGTCCCGCTCGCGATCCCGATCGGCGTGCTGGTCTTCCTCGGCTCCTTCGTGCCCGTCATCGGCGCCGTGGTGACGGGAGCGCTGGCCGTCTTCATCGCGCTGGTCTACAACGGGCCGCTGATCGCTCTCTTCCTGCTGATCGTCGTCCTGGCGGTGCAGCAGCTCGAGGGCCACATCCTGCAGCCGCTGATCATGGGATCGGCGGTCAAGGTCCACCCGCTGGCCGTCGTGCTCGCGGTGGCCGGAGGCTCGATCATCGGCGGCATCGCCGGAGCCTTCTTCGCGGTGCCCGTCGTGGCCACGCTCAACGTCATGGTCAAGTACGTGGCGAGCGGAGCCTGGCGCTCGCCGACCCGAACCCCCGAGAGAGTTGCCGCAGAGCATGCAGACTAGCCGCGTCGTCGGACCCGCCCTCCACGAGTACGAGGCGGCCCGCGCCGTCCTCGCCCCCGTCATCGCCGCCACCCCCATGGAGACGAGCACCTTCCTCGCGCAGGTCCTCGGCTCGCCCGTGTTCCTCAAGTGCGAGAACCTCCAGCGCACCGGCTCCTACAAGATCCGCGGAGCGGTGTTCCGGATGTCGCGGCTCACCCCGGAGGAGCGGGCCCGCGGTGTCGTGGCGGCCTCGGCCGGCAACCACGCGCAGGGCGTCGCCTACGCGGCGCGGGAGCTGGGGATCAAGGCCACGATCTTCATGCCGATCGGCGTCGCGCTGCCCAAGCTCGCAGCCACCCGCGACTACGGAGCGGACGTGGTGCTGAGCGGCCACATCTTCAACGAGGCGCTCGCCGCGGCGGCGGAGTTCGCCGAGCGCACCGGCGCGGTCTTCGTGCCGCCCTACGACCACCCCGACGTGATCACCGGTCAGGGCACGGTCGGTCTCGAGATCCTCGAGCAGGCCCCCGCCGTCGAGACCATCGTGGTGCCCATCGGCGGAGGCGGCCTCATCGCCGGAGTCGCGTCCGCGGCCAAGCAGAAGGCGGCCGAGGAGGGGCGCACGCTCCGCGTCATCGGCGTGCAGGCGGCGAATGCGGCACCGTATCCGCTCTCGCTCGCGAGCGGCGAGCCGACCGCGATCACGATCTCCCCGACGATCGCCGACGGCATCGCGGTGGCGAAGCCGGGGCAGCTGAACTTCGCGATCATCCGCGAGATGGTGGACGAGGTCGTCACCGTGGAGGACGACGACATCGCCCGGGCTCTGCTGGTGCTGCTGGAGCGGGCGAAGCTCGTGGTGGAGCCGGCGGGCGCGGTGGGCATCGCGGCCATCCTGACCGGGAAGATCCGCGACGCCGGAGCGACCGCGGTGATCCTCTCGGGCGGAAACATCGATCCGCTGATGATGGAGCGGGTGATCAGCCGGGGCCTGGCCGCGTCGGAGCGCTACCTCAAGATGAGCATCGGGCTGCCGGATCGTCCGGGGCAGCTGTCGCGCATCGCGGAGCTCATCTCGGAGGCGAACGCCAACGTGGTCGAGGTGCTGCACACCCGGCACGGCCGGGGCCTGCAGATCAGCGAGGTGGAGATCGAGATCAGCGTCGAGACCCGCGGCCCCGAGCACGCCGACCGCGTCATCCAGGTCCTCACCGACGCCGGCTACGCCCCCCGCATCTCCCGCAACTGACCGCTCGCGGGCGCCGCGTCCGCGGTCCCCGCGTGAGGCCGGCGTCCTCTGCTCGGAGAGGCTGAGCGTGCGTCGCGGCGAACTCCCTCAGGCGGAGGAGGAAGCCGATACCGGCGGTGTCGTGCCCGACGTCGTCGGCGCGGAGCCGGCGCCCCGCTCCCGTTCAGAGAGGGCTGATCGTGCGTCGCGGTGTTCTCCGCAAGGCGGAGGAGGAAGCGATACCGGCGGTATCGCGCCCGACGACAACGCCGCGGAGAACACCGCGACGTGCGATCAGTGGCCGGACCAGGTCTCGACGTTGGCGACGCGGACCTCGATCTCCCGCCCGTTGGGTGCCGTGAAGCGGGCGGTGTCGCCGACGTTCAGGCCCATGATCGCCGAGCCGAGGGGGCTCTGGGGGCTGTAGACGTCGAGGTCGCTCTCGCCGGCCATCTCGCGGTTGCCGAGGAGGAAGCGGGACTCGTCGCCGGCGATCTCGGCGGTGATGATGGTGCCGGCCTCGACGACTCCGTGGCTCTCGGGGGGCGTGCCGATCTCGGCCTCGCGGAGGAGGGAGGTCAGCTGGCGGATGCGGGCCTCGATCTTGCCCTGCTCGTCCTTCGCGGCGTGGTAGCCGCCGTTCTCCTTCAGGTCGCCCTCCTCGCGGGCGACCTCGATGCGCTTGGCGATCTCCTCGCGTCCGTTGGTGGACAGCTCGGTGAGCTCCGCCTCGAGACGGTCGTACGACTCCTGGGTCATCCAGGTCACCTGTGACTGGTCGGCCATGGTGGGCTCCTGCTCTGCGGGCCGCGCTCGCGGCGCCCGGCAGCACCGTGCGGAGGTGTCCGCGTCCGGCGGTGGGGACGGCCGGCGTCAGGCGGCGGTGGGAATGGCGAGGCCCCGACGAGTCCGTCAGGGCTTCGGGCAAGCCTACGGGAGCCAGCAGGAGGAGATCAAACCTGTGTTCGCCAGCTCGGTGGTGCGGACCGTCTCCGTGTACGAGCGGAAGCGCTCCGTCGAGGCGGGGTACTCCACGACCAGCCAGCCGACGACCGCGGACTGCTCGTTGAGGGCCTGGACCGCGCAGGCGACCTCGCGGCCGACGGGCGCGGTGAGGTCGAAGGAGACGGTGACGGTGCGGTCGTCGACGACCTGGTGCGCGGTGTCCTGGACGTCCACTCCGCCGCGCGCTCCGTCGAGTCCGGCCCAGATCACCCAGGCGGCGAAGACGGCGACGAAGGCGAGCGCGACGCCGCCGAAGAGCCAGCGGTTGCCGCGGCGGGTGCGCGTCGTGCGGCCGTAGCGGGTGGCGAGCGGTCCGGCGGCGCGGACCGTGTCCGGATCGAGCGCGGGCGCGGCGGCTCCCTCGACGCTCTCGGACGTGCGGGCGGCCACGGAACTCCCTGGGTGATGCGTCTACTCTGGACGGGTGGCGCGCGTCCTTCGCGGACGGGAGCGCCGAGCCCATTAAACCCCGAGGAATCGAGCGATCGTGTCCCAGGCCGTCGAGGTCTCCGTCGATTCGGAGGTGCGGGACACTCCGCGCCTCCTCGCCGTGCACGCCCATCCGGACGACGAGTCGAGCAAGGGCGCGGCGACGCTGGCCGCCTACGCCTCGCGAGGCGCCGAGGTCATGGTGGTCTCCTGCACCGGAGGCGAGGCCGGCTCCGTGCTGAACGAGGGCCTCGAGGCCCGCGCGCACGCCGAGCGCGACATCGGCGGCCTCCGCCGGTACGAGATGGCCGCCGCCCGCGAGGCGCTCGGCGTCGAGCACGCCTGGCTCGGCTTCGTGGACTCCGGGATGCCCGAGGACGGGAAGGTCGACGCCGCCTCGTTCGCGGGCCTGCCGCTCGCCACGGCCGCCGCTCCGCTCGTGCGCCTCGTCCGCCGGTTCCGGCCGCACGTGATCATCAGCTACGACGAGAACGGCGGCTACCCGCACCCCGACCACATCCGCGCCCACCAGGTCGCCGTCGAGGCGTACCGCGCGGCGGGCCTCGCCGAGGAGTACCGGGGCACGGGCGCTCCGTGGTCGATCTCGAAGCTGTACTACGACCGCGTCTTCAGCGGCCAGAAGCTGCGGGCGATCGCCGAGCACCTGCGCTCGATCGACCCGGAGGACCCGCGCCTGTCGGTCTTCGAGGAGATGAAGCGCTGGAACGAGGACACCCCGTACCTCGCGACCACGCGCGTCGTGATCTCCGGCTTCCACGACCGGCGCGATGCGGCCCTGCTCGCGCACGCCAGCCAGGTCGCTCCGGACAACGCCTTCTTCTTCCTCCCGCACGAGGCGATCGACGCCGCCTGGCCGACCGACGACTTCCAGCTCGTCGAGAGCCGGGTCGACGCGCCGACGCCCGAGACCGATCTCTTCGCCGGTCTGGACCTGGCCGAGCTCGCCCCGGGCCCGACCGCGGTCGTCCCGCCGATCGCTCCCTCCCCCGAGACCTCGGGGGAGGCCCCGGTCTCCCCGGAGCCCGACGGCTCCGGCGTCGTCGTCGCCGACGAGGTGCGCGCGTGATCGCCGGGCTGCTCGAGGGCGCCCAGCGGGCCGTCGTCCTCGCCTCCACGACGGTGCCGACCCCGGGTCCCGAGTTCAACGAGGACACGGTCACGCCGGGCCTCTTCGGCTTCGTCACGATGCTCGTGATCGCCCTCGCCGCCGTCCTCCTCGCGCTCGACATGGTCCGACGCGTGCGGCGCACCACCTACACCGCGCAGGTGAAGGAGCGGCTCGACGCCGAGGAGGCGGAGCGCAGCGGGAGCTGAGCCCGGCCCGCCGCGGCGGACTCGGGTCCCGCTACGCGTTGTAGGCGGGGTGGAGCGAGACGATCAGCGCCGCCGTCCAGTGGCAGAGGAACGCCACGGCCGTGAGCGCGTGGAAGATCTCGTGGAAGCCGAAGACGCCCGGGACCGGGTTCGGCTTCTTGATGCCGTAGATCACGGCGCCCGCGGAGTAGCAGAGCCCGCCGACGAGGACGAGCACCATCATGATCGCGCTGGCCTCGAAGAGCGGGCCGAGGTACATCACGGCCGCCCAGCCCAGCAGGAGGTAGAGCGGCACGTAGAGCCAGCGCGGCGCGCCGATCCAGAAGACGCGGAAGCCGATCCCGAGCAGCGCCCCCGCCCAGACCAGGACCAGCAGGAGGGTGCCCTGCGCGGGCGGCAGGGCGAGCACGGCCAGCGGCGTGTAGGTGCCGGCGATCAGCAGGAAGATGTTGGCGTGGTCGATCCGCTTGAGGATCATCTTCGTCCGCGGCTTCCAATCGAAGCGGTGGTACAGCGCGGAGTTGCCGAAGAGCAGGAGCGACGTGGTCGCGAACACCGCGGCCGCCCACTTCGCAGCGGTCCCCTCCGCGACCACGATCAGCACCACTCCGGCGACGATCGCGACCGGGAAGAGGCCGGCGTGGATCCAGCCGCGCCAGGTGGGCCGGACCTCCGCCGGGGAGTCGTGCTCGATCGCGTCCTCGACGAGGGGGAGGGGCGGGGCCAGGGCCTGCGCGGCTACCTCGAGGCGCGGGGCGCGCGCGACGAGGGCAGCGCCCTCATCCGCCGCTCCCCCACCGTCGAGGAGGTAC